>CAKMMH010000155.1 GCA_927798255.1 uncultured bacterium
AAATGTGAAAAACGCGGAATTTTTCAATGCATCCTCCCTGTTTTTAGGGGGCGAGGCGCAAAAAAGACAAGGCATCTTAAAGAGGTCAACCAAAGGCGTACTTATGCTACGGTGAGGATTGATCTCCTTAAGATAACGAAGTATTTTTTGATGCATCCTCTCTATTTTTAGGTGCGAGGCGCGATAATTTCAAGGCATTTTAGGGGAGACGAACGGAGCTGTACTACTTAGTACAGCGAGTATCGGCTCTCTCTAAAATAACACAGAAATTATCGATGCATCGCCCCTAAAAACAAAAAAAAAGCTGACTTAAGAACTTATTATCATCCTTCAGCCAGCTCAAACAAACTAAAGAAACTTGTTTTTTACCTCGCAAGTTCCTATATTCATAGGCGTAGTTTGCCCCACCCTTTCTCTGTATTTGTATTTGCACATATAATTAAATGATAACATCTAAAAAAGGATTCTTTTTTTTAAAAAAATTTTTAACTTTTATGCCAAAAGGTATGAATGTGTGTGTGTGCGGTAAATAGGAGGAAACTTTTGGCATAAAGTCATTATTTTTTAAATTATCCTCTACATGCATCTACTAACAAGTAATAAAGCAAGCTTTATGCCATATAGAAAAATTTTCATAACATATTGTTTTTAAATAATATTTATTTTTTACTAAAAATTTATGTGCAAAAATTGCCTAAAAAATAAGAAAAATTAATCAAAATTTTTGACGCTAGGTAAGTTTTTTTGACAGTAGCAAAAATATTAAAAAGTTTAAAAACCAAACACTAAAAACTATCATCTTAATAATAAAATTAGAAACTTATATAGTTACATATATAAGTATTTACAAACTATACTTATTAAATTAAAATTTATTTTACTGATATTTTTATTTTTTTTAAGAATTTGACTAATTTTTTACTAATGTAAAGTTTTTAAACTTAAGTTAAATTTAATTTTAAATTGATAATTTTTTAATATTTTTAATATATTAACTAGCAAATAAGAAAAACAGATTTTTGATAATAAAATGATAAATTTTCAAGTAGTAGCAAAAAAAAACATCAAGTTAATTCATAAGAAAAAGTCTTATAATAATCAATTTAGGCTAAAAACATACATATTAAATAGTCAAATTCCTAATGTAATATTATTACTTTTAGGAGCAAATTTATGGAACGCTATATGCTTATTAACGCAGTTCATCCAGAGGAATGTAGAATTGCAATCATTGAAGGCAACAAGCCTATTGAGCTAGAAATTGAATCAAACGCAGGGAAGAAATTAAAAGGAAATATATATAAAGCTAAAATTGCAAGAGTAGAACCAAGCCTTCAGGCTGCGTTTGTTGATATTGGAGCAGAAAGGAACGGATTCTTACAAATAAACGACATCCACCCTTCTTACTTTAAAAAAGGTTATGTTAAGAAAAAATCAGTTTCTCAAATTAAAATTCAAGATGTAGTTGAAGCAGGACAAGAGATAATTGTTCAAGTTGTAAAAGAAGAAAGAGATTTAAAAGGTGCAACTTTAACCACTTACCTTTCACTTCCAGGAAGATATGTAGTTTTAATGCTTGGAAATGATAAAGGCGGAGTGTCAAGAAAAGGAAGCCAAGATGAAAGAAGTAGACTTAAAAAATTAACACAGGATATGGAGCTTCCTGACGGTATGGGGATTATTATAAGAACCGCAGGGCTTGATAGATCTCATAGTGAACTTTCAAGAGATTTAAGTCTTCAACTTGAGCTTTGGAATAAAATTCAAAATAAAGCAAAAGAATCATCTTGTCCTACAATTCTTTATACCGATGGAAATTTTGCAACACGTGTAATTAGAGATTACTTTACTCCAATTGTAAGAGAAATCGTAATTGATAATCCTAATACTTATGAACTTGTAAAAGAATTCGTGCAAGAAGTAATGCCAAGATATCGTTCTAGAGTAAAACTTTACAATCACCCAGAGCCACTTTTTACTCACTATAATATTGAAGATAGTGTAATTGAGACTTTTGAAAGAGAAGTTAGGCTTCCATCTGGTGGTTCTGTTGTGATAGAACCAGTAGAGGCACTTGTGGCAATTGATGTAAACTCTGGAAAAGGAACTGACGGAGAAGGTATTGAAGACACTGCTTTTAGAACTAATTTAGAAGCCGCTGAATGTATCGCATCTCAACTTAGACTTCGTGACCTTGGAGGACTTATCGTAATTGACTTTATTGATATGTTAGATAAACGCCACAGAGTCGAAATTGAAAAGAAAATGAGAGAAGTTACAAAAGATGATAAGGCAAGAATCGAAGTCGGTACTCTTTCTCGTTTCGGACTTTTAGAAATGTCTCGTCAAAGGATTAGAGCCTCTCTTGCAAGCCAGAGTCATATTACTTGCCAAGCTTGTAAAGGTACAGGAAAGATTAGAAACCCTGAATTAATTGCTCTTGAAGTATTAAGAAAAATTCAAGCTGCAGTAATTTTAGGAAATGTTTCACTAGTTCAAGTTAGACTTTCAACAGCCCCTGCAATTTTCTTATTAAATAATAAGAAAAAAGAGCTTAGTCGTCTTGAAGCAGAATATGAGGTAAGAATTTTAATCGTACCTGACGCAAGACTTCGTATGGATGAATATGAACTTGAAATGAAGGCACATCAAGATGAAGATAATCAAAAAGAAGATTCTTTAAATAATGGACAAGCTAATAATAATAAAACTAAAAATACATTTAATAATAAACAAGCTATAAAAAATAAGAGAAAAGCACTTATTAAAAAGAGACGTTTTCTTCCTAAGAAACCAAGGAAACAATAAAATAATTAATTAGTTTTTTAATGTTTAATGAACAATTAGACACCATTTCTGTAAAAGGATATGTAAAAAGAATCCGTTTTCAAAATAGTGATAACGGATTCTGTATCTTAATTGTTGAAGACGAAAACACATTTCAAGATGTCATAGTAACAGGAACTTCATTTTCAGTCTTTGAAGGATGTTATATAGTTGCCAAAGGTTCATATGTTACCCATCCAAAATTTGGAAAACAATTAAAAGCAAGCGTTATTACAGAAACAATTCCATCAGATTCAAAAGGAGTTGAGAAATACTTAGCTAGCGGAATTCTTCCTGGAATTGGAGAAAAAACTGCAAAAAAAATCGTTGGAGCACTTGGTAAAAATGCAGTTGAAAAAATTTTAGAAGACAAAAATTGTTTGAATGAAGTTAAAGGGTTTCCTAAAAATAAAATAAATCTTACTTATGAAATTTTAAAAGAACAGCAAGAAGAAGGAAACGCCATAAGATTTTTAATTGAGCATAATATATCCCCTACTCTTGCAACAATGATTTTTAAAAGATTTGGTGAAAATAGTATTAATGTTGTATCAAACGACCCTTATAGACTTTGCACTGAAGTTACAGGAATAGGATTCTTAAAAGCAGATGAAATTGCTTATAAGATGGGATTTAAAAAAGATGATTTGAGACGAATCAAAGCCGGTATTTCTTACACGCTTGAAAAAGTAACAGAAGATGGTCATTGCTATTTAAAAGAAGATACTTTAAAAGAAAAAACTAAAATTATTTTAGGGCTAGATGAAGATATAACTTCAATTGAAACTTTAATTAATGATTTAGTTAATGAAAATGTTCTTGTAAGAAGAAATGATAATATAATGCTTCTAAAATTTGATGTGGCTGAAAATTTTATAAAGAAAATTATATTAGAAAAAACTAAAAGCGATTTAAAACCTCTAATTTCAGAAAAATTTATTGAGATTACTGTTCCAAAGATTGAAAGCACTTTAAATTTAAAATATTCAGATGAGCAAATAAAGGCTATAAAGTTAGCAAATAAAACTAGATTTTTACTTATCACAGGTGGCCCAGGCTCTGGGAAAACTACTATTATTAACGCAATTTCAAAAATTTTTTTAGCAGCAGGAAAAGAAATAAAACTTGCAGCACCTACAGGAAAAGCTGCTCAAAGGCTTAGCTTAGTAACAAATTTAAAAGCACAAACTATTCATAGGTTATTAAAGTATGACCCAGTATCTCAAACATTTATTCATAATCTTGATAATCAAATAAAAGCTGATGTATTTATAATTGATGAATGTTCGATGATTGATATTTTGCTTACAAAAGATTTATTTGAAGCAATTCCACGAAACGCAACACTTATTATGGTTGGAGATAAAGACCAGCTACCTTCTGTTGGACCAGGAAGAGTGTATGCAGATTTACTTGAAATAGAAACAATACCTAGAATTTTCTTATCGCAAATATTTAGACGAGATAACACATCAAATATTAACCAAATCGCCTTTGATATAAATAGTGGGATAATACCTAAAATCACAATTCCAGATG
>CAKMMH010000156.1 GCA_927798255.1 uncultured bacterium
ATTTTAAATTCTGTTTCTGGAAGTTCATGCACTGTAAAACTTGATAATTATTATTAAAACTTATCGGAAAGAAACCAGTTCCTAAATAAGAATTTCCTATTGGCACAATTCTTGATGTTCCACCATTGCATGATAATATTGCATAACCAAGTCTTCCATTTCCTTGTACATTCAAATATCCTAATTTCTTAAGTTCATTAAAGGTTATATAACCTCTTTTAGTAATATATTCAAATTCTTTAGGTGATAATTTCAAATTAGGTCTAAAAACGGTTACCTCGTTAATATTATGACCTGTAAGGTCAAATAAATCGCTATGAGATATAAAATTTTCATCATTTTTAGCACTCTTATACAAATTCCTTATTGATTTATTATAAGCTCTAGATTGTATATAGTGCGCAAGGGAATTTGCAGCAACAGATAATGTAGAATTTATCACAGCAACTTTTTGTGTATTTATCAGATCAGATAATTGTTCATTTAAATTTTCAGGATTGGTATCAACAAGTATATTTTGAGTTTCAAGATAAGTATCTATTGCAAAAAATGTATTAGATCTACATAAAGTCATGCTTCTAGCAGAATTTAGATTTCTTTCAAAACCACTTAATCCTATTGTTTTTGCAGCAAATAAATATGAAGCACCATCTATAGCTGAATGAAGAATATCGTTACCGACTTCATCTAATTCGTATCCACTTCCTTCTATTCCATATGATATAACGGCTCTTGTAGTTAGTGATGTTCCAGAAATAATAATTGCGCCCATAGGAGCTCCGACTCCTGTTGAGAAGCATATTATTGTTGTTCCACCTACAACAATTACTGTCGCTGTTTGTTTTATCGTATGAGATAACGCTTCTTTATTATTTGATATCGTATTTGCTTTTTGTACAAATTGTTCAAACTTTTTATTAAAATCTTCTTGATTATTATTTTTAGCAATTTCTTCTAATTCTTTTAGATCAATATTTAAATTATCACCAAACCATAATACACTTTTATTATCTAATTTTGTTCTTTCTCTAGCATATTGTAATTTTTCTTCAATTGTTTTTGGTGGATTTAACGCCCAATGACATTTGAATTTTGTTAAGCCACTTGTTTCTTTGTCTAATACTATACTTAAATCTTTATTATAAAATTCTTTATAATTATCAATTAATTTATCAATATCTTCACAATTTTCTAATATTTGTAATAAATTATCTTTGTCAACTTTCCATCTTCTAAATAACGCAATATTAACTTTTACTGCATCACAAATTTCACCTTTATTAAATAACGAAGTAACTTGAGTATATAACGGATCAGATGTAAAAGCTTTTCTATCTTTTATATACTTTTCAATTGAGGATACATACTTATCATTATCTACTTTAATTTTTAATATATTACATATTTGTTTTGCATATTCTATTCGTGTATTTTCGTCTTTTTCGGATAAAAGATCAGATAAAATTGATATTATAGCTTCTTGGCTTTTACCACTTTGAACTGAATAATATTCTATAAGCTTACAGTCAATTTCTATTCTGTTTTTTTGTTGTCTATTATCAAATTCTAATAATATATTTCTTAAATTTTCTCTTGAATAATTATCTGTGAAATTATTTCCATGCCCATCATTTCTTAAAATAGAATAATCATTGAAAGCCTTAAGTTTTTTTTCATTGATAGTTTGAGAAAATTTTTCACCAAAGAATTTTTTCCACCTTTGATGAAAATCATTTAGTTTCTTTTCATCGATTTCACCATTTACGAGTAAATAATTTCTTAATTTAAATATAAATTCTTCGGCGTTAAGATTAGATTCTTCATAGTATCCTCTATTATCTTGTAAAGCACTTCGTATTAAATTTAAGAAATTAGCTTCTTCGATATTATTATTAATTATAGCTTTTACTTCTTCATTAAGAGTGTGTGAGTATAAATCTTCTCTTTCAGCTGAAATTGCAGATTCTAAATCTTTTCCTGTAAAGCTTTTAAAGAAATAAGATGTTTTTTCTAATACATCTTTTCTAAATGACTCAGTAAACTTATTTTGAAATGATATGTATAAATTTATAGCATTATCTTGTTCTAGAGTTAAATTGTTATCATCAGTAATTTCAGAAATAATTTTTAAAGCGTTATTATATTTTTCTTCATCTTCTTTACTTAATTTGACTACTTCATTGTCAATATACTCTTTAGGAGGCAAAATATTTAATATTTCTCTTAATGTCGATATCATCATCTCTTGGTCATTTTGTCTAAATTTTTTTACTATAAGTTCTGCATAACCCATAGCTATACCTAAAGCTCTATTATCTTCGTGTAAAAACATTTGT
Source organism: uncultured bacterium (assembly GCA_927798255.1). Taxonomy (GTDB): domain Bacteria; phylum Bdellovibrionota_C; class UBA2361; order UBA2361; family CAKMMH01; genus CAKMMH01. The sequence goes on from CAKMMH010000156.1 coordinate 2,337, forward strand.
GATGAGACCATTTCAGAGCTATTTATAGTTTTATTTAAGTTTTCGTTATAAGTTTCTGCACTAAAAATTGTTATTAAATCATTGTACCAAGGAAGTTTTTCACCTAACTGTTTTCCAATATATGTTGATATTGTATAATGTTTTCCTTTTTCATATAACGAATCAAAATTTAAATTGTAGAATTCATCTTGTAATATATTTACATGTAATTTTCCAAGATTACCTAAACCTACAAGAAATTGATGAAGTTTCTGTATTTTTTCTTCGTTATTATTAATTCCATCTATAAACAATTTTAATTTTAACGCCAATTCTTTTTCAGAAATATTATGTATATCATTTCCAAATATTTGAGGATATTTTTTTGCAATATTAATTATTTGCTCATATACATAATCATATTGTGCTCTTGATGCTTTCTCCCATTGTGACACTTCTTCATCATTAAACGTTTCAGAAAAAATATGATCATTAGTATTTAATAAATATAATTGCTTTTTATTAGAAAAAATTTCATCATGTGTTAATGGATTTCGTATTTCTCTTGCATATAATGGTGTTCTGTATTGAGATTCCATCAAAAAATATAAATTTGATGATTTAATTTTAAAATAACCCCTTGAATAATTATGGTAATTATTACATAAAGACATATTGTCATTCTGAGTTGATATTTGTAAAAGTAGTTCAAATTGAAAATCAGATGATAAAATATTATTTATAGCAGTATCTTCATTTATTATATTACTACTACCTAAAAATTCAGATCGATTAAATGCTAAATATCTGCTTTCTTTATCAATATATTCTATAGGTATTGTTGCTCCTTGCTGTATTTCTTTTAAAATTGAAATTTGATTACTAAGCCTATCTTTTTGGGCTTCATCATATGTTTCTATCAACTTTTTATTTAATTTGTTAATTGCATCTTCTATTGTGTAATTATTTGATAAATATTCATAAAAAATATCCTCAGATTGATTATTTCGATTTTTATATAATGAATTAATATCACTTACATTTGTAATTTGTTTTATAAATTCTTTTCTTTCTTGATTTAATAGTATAGGATTTATTAACAATTCAAATGTCCCATCTTCATTTTTTACCAATCCACATTCTCTTTTTAATTCAATATCTCTATCTTCTTGTAAATCATTTTCATTAAATATTGTCGTATCGTCTTTTAGCAATGATTTTATGAGCTGATTTTGTTCTTTAAAATAATCTTCGAAAATTGATGATAATTCTTGTCTACTGTAATTATTTAAACATGGTATAGCTTTGTAATTTAACGTTCCATATTTCGAATTTTTATTTAATAAACAATCCTTTAAATTTCCTTCTTCTAAACTATTTATGAAATACCAATCTAAGTTATAACGTCTGACACTGCTTAAGAATGCAGATTTAAATCTATTTTCCCCAATTTGAGGTGCATTTTTTTCAAATTGATTAATATCCCCTTCTGGTAAGCAAAATTGAATATGATTTATGCTTGCACTTGCTATACATAAACTAAAATCTTTTTTGTAAAATTCATCCTCTGTATTACTAATTTTATTGATATTTTCTTTTGCTTCAGCATTACCTATAAGGAGTTGCTCATGTATCTCATCATTTAAATATTGTGTGATATTATAATCAAGATCTTTTGATAATAAACACTGATGTAATGTATAATTATATAAATCAGTGACTCCTCTTAAATTATTATATCTTATTGGGTATGTTTCTGATACATATTCACAAAATCCTATTTTTACACCGATTGTCTCAGGCTTTCTTAGTAATAGCTCGTCGTGTTCAAGTGAGAATTTCTTTTGAGTATATGCACTTAGTTGTGGGTCATCAATTAAGTTAATTAATTCTTCTAATTTTAAACTTATTTCTAATATTTTACTTTCATCAACTTTAATTCTAGTACCGCAATGTTTACATTTGCATACTCTATAAAATCTTTCATTAAAATTATACATAATTATTTTTCTGCTTATTTAAAATTATTTTTAATCTAAATCATATAT
>CAKMMH010000157.1 GCA_927798255.1 uncultured bacterium
TCTAGGCACTTAAATATTTCCTTTTAAAAAAATTTAAACAATTAGCTCTATTATCTAAAATATTACGTTTAAAGGCAATAGGAAGAATTATCAAATATTAAAATTTTTCTTTATTTCAAACAGCTTATTAATTAACTCTATTCTAATTGTTTCATCTTTAGTAAGTTGTAATTCGTTTTCTAAGTTCTTAATAAGCTCTTCTTTTTGTAACCTTTTGGCAAGATTTACGCACTGTTCATAGGCTCCACTAGGATTAAAATTACTTTTATCACCATTTAGAGACTTAAATAAATGCTCAAAATCGTTTCCAAAACTATTTAAAAAGTCAGACAATTCATTATCAAGCCCCGTATATCCGTTGTTATGCTCTTTTACTAAATTTTGTTGCAAAAAATTTTTATAAGCCAATACAAAATCAATAATAATATTAGTTAAATATTGGCACAAATCTGAATTTTTAAGAATTACATCTATGTAACTAGTATCTTTTAAAACAATACCCAAAACCTCTCTATCAATACTTGGAAGTTTAGAAATATTAATTATTTGAGTTTTACTGCCTGCATTATTTAAATCATTATTTTTTTCTGGAAAATTTACTACATTTCCTCTAAATTTTTGAATTTCTTTATTTAATACTCCTACTGGAACTTGAAGAAGAAAAGATGCTTCCTTAATAATTTCTAATTTTTTAATATTACTATTAATTTTTGATATAGCTTCAAGCATGATATCAGAAATCTTTTGCTTAGTATTAGCTGATGCTTGACTAATATGTTCAATATTTTCGTCTCTAAGAAGTTTTCTGAAATATGCATCTAAAAGAGAAATTCTTGGTAAATTCTTTAGAAAATTAAGTGTATTTAGACCTTCTTTATCTGAAAGAGAGTCAGGGTCCTCGCCGTTTGGTAAAAACAAAGCTTCTGCATTAATTTTAGTATTTAAAAATATCAAAAAAGCTTTTGCAGCAGCATTATAACCAGCAGTATCTGCATCAAACATTACTATTACCTGGACATTTAAGTTTTCAATTTTTTTTGCATGTTCTTGGGTTAGAGCTGTTCCACATGTTGCGATAACATTTTTAACATTTACTCTAGCTAGGCCAACAACATCCATATAACCCTCAACTAGAAATAAAAATTTTTTTCTTTTTATCTCATCTCTTGCATTAAAAAAATTGTATAAGATTTTTGATTTTTCATATACTAATGTTTCTTTACTATTTAAATATTTAGGCTGGTTATCTATATCTTCTTTTGATAAAATTCCTGGAATAACTCTCCCACCAAAACCTGATATTTTTTTTGGCTCAGTTATAACAGGAAACATTAGTCTTCCTCTAAAAACGTCATATAAATTACCACTTTGATTTCTATAAAATAATCCAGATAGTTCCATAACGCTTTCAGGTACTTTTGATTTTTTTAAAAAATTATAAAGACCATGCCACTCATTTGGAGCAAATCCTATATAGAAATCTTTAATAGAATCTGTAGTAATCTTTCTAGAATTTAAATAATCTTTAATTAAATCGTAATTTGCTTTTAATGAATATTCAAAATATTTATATGAAAGAACATTAACTTTATAAAGTGCATCAATATCTTTTTTATTATCTTGAAACTTAGTATTAGTATATTTGATTTCGATATTAAATTTATTTGCTATTTCAGCTACTGCATCGACGAATGAAAGTCCCCCCATTTTCATTAAAAATGAAAAAATATTCCCAGACTCACCACAACCAAAGCAGTGATATACGCCTTTTTCAGGACTAATATGAAATGAAGGGGTTTTTTCGTTATGAAAAGGGCAACAAGCCACATATGTTGACCCTTTATGCTTAACTTCAGCATATTGACTTATAAGGTCTACAATATTTACTTTTTGTAGTATTTCATCAATAGTTTCCCTAGCTATAATCATAATAATTAATCAATCACTGTTCACTATCATCATAATCAATAAAAATATCTAAGATCTCATATTCTTTTTCATGATTTGGAAGAACAACTTTTGCTATATCCCCTACTTCTTTTCCAACTAAAGCTCTACCTAATGGACTTTCAAATGAGATTAATCCTTTTTCTACATTTGCCTCATCTACACCAACGATACTTAATGTTTTTTCCTCATCTGTATCCATATCGCAAATTGTTACGGATACCCCAAATACAACACGGCCATTAAAATTAACTTTTCTTGGATCTATAATTTCTGCCATAGCAATTTTTGCTTCAAGTTCGCTTATTCTAGCTTCTGTCATAGCAGATTTTTCTTTAGCAGCATCATAGTCGGCGTTTTCTGATAAATCGCCATGACCTCTAGCAACTTCGATTGCATTAGCAAGTTCTGGTCGCATAGCCTTTAGTTTTGATAATTCCTCTCTTAAAATTCTATTCCCTCTTGGGGTCATTGTAAATTTCATAACTTACCACACCTTTTTATAAAAATTAACCAAGATAAAAACAAAAAGAATGCATTTGAAATGGCAACACATTGCTATTATTTCTATATAATCAATACATTAAAGTAGACAACTCTAGTTAACCAAGTAATTATTACACAATACCAAGTATATGTGAATAAAGAATTGGTAACTTTTTCCATAAATATTCGAATAATTAATAAATCATCACTTTTTAATATAAAAACGATAAGTTATATGAATATTTTCAATTTTTTGTTTTATAATTTTTTACCTAATAACTGCTTAATTTGTGGTAGAACATTAAAAAACAATAACATATGTTCACATTGCGAAATATCACTTAAGCCAAAATTTAATATTAATCGTTGTAAACTTTGTTATAAGCCAATAAATAATAAATATGAAGATGAGTGTTTATATTGCCAACAATATGATATTCCAATTAGGTATATAAGATATATCATGGAGTATAAGGAGCTATGTAGCATTTTTATAAAACAAATGAAATATTCATCTAGCAGAAAATTGTTAGATTTTGGTAGCGATCTGTTAGTTACAAATTACAAGAAATACTTTGGTAATGATTTCCATGATATCATTATTCCTGCATATTCTAGCAAAAAATCGTTAGAAGAAAGAGGCTTTTTACACACATATTTTTTAGCAAAAAACGTATATAAATACATAAAGGGTTATAAAAACGACGTCATATTAGCAGAATATACCGATTTTCCTGATAATTATAAAAGACGTGCACATTTACCATTAAAATTAAGATTGCGATATTCAAAGATAAATATTAACCTTAGAAAAAATGATATTATCAATAAAAAGATATTATTTATTGATGATATGATAACAACAGGTAGTAGTGCATTAAATTTACTTTTTGAGCTAAAAGCTTATGGTTTTAAGTCATTTGATATTTATACATTAGGTGTTAGTAAAGATTTCTATTCAAATTTTGAGCAAAGTTTAGAGGTCTATAATAAAAAAATGTTAAAGTTTTATAGTAAGTATAACGACTAGTACATTTGAAGATATAAATTTTTATAAATTATTTAAAAATTTATATATTTACTAACAAGGACGTTTTTACATTACTAGCGCCAAGGAGGGCAAAAAAAATGCAAATTGATAAAATTTCTTATATAAACCCTACACCTAATGATCAAAAGTCTAAGAAATCATTTTATAGAAATGATGAGTCAGAAGATGCAATTACTTTTTCTTCTGAATTAAATAAGGACGGTGATAACAACCCCAATTTATACAATAAAAGTAAAAAGGAAGAAAAAAAATTAACTAGTGATATTGAAGTATTAGCAAATAATGTTCAAGATACGGATTCTACTATTAGTACAAGCGAAAGTGTTATTAAAAGTAATTCAGTTAAAGCTTTTTCAAAGGGAAAAGACAAAAATAATACTGAAAAGCTAAATATTATTATTTAAATTGCCGTTATTAATATCATGTCTAAAATGAAATATATTTTTTCATTATTGTTATTCTATATTCTTTTTGTACCTTGTGCATTGTGTGAATTCTTAGAAACATCACCAAATGTTTTTCAACATGTAAATGGGCAGTACAGAATAATTATTACGCAAGATGGTATATTTGCGATGCAAACTAAACCTATCGATCCTAAAGATTTCAAAATTTCTGACATAACAAAAGATAAGGTAATATCAAGTTGTTTTTTAAGATTCAATCCTGAAACAAATAAGCATGAAGAGTTAATCGTAAATGGTACGTTATATCTTGTTGATGGAACTTTAAATTTAAAGCTTGGTGATTTATCAATAAATACTGACGAGTTAAACACTTATATTTCATTTGTTGTATGTGATAAAAATATTGATGATTCTAATCAAGGAATACTAGGAATAATTGGTAGAAGT
>CAKMMH010000158.1 GCA_927798255.1 uncultured bacterium
AGACAAGAGCTATTACAAAACCAGAATAAAGGTCAAACAAATTAACAGATGCAGGCATATGAGTCATGAAAGACCCAGAGCTTAATCCTAAAAGTCCGACACCTACCGCATATCCTCCAAAAATTCCAATTACAATAAAAAGTATTGTTAAAAGGGGAACAGAAATAATTCCCGCAAGAAGACGAGGTGAAATTAAATATTTTATAGGATCTACCGCCATAGATTTTAATGCATCAATTTGTTCTGTGATTTTCATAATTCCAAGTTCTGCGGTAATTGCAGAACCAGCACGTCCGATAACCATAAGTGCAGTAAGAACTGGGCCAAGCTCACGAATTAAGCTAAGTGCAACCATAGACCCCGTGTAAGCAGTCGCCCCAAACTGATTTAAAGTATACTCTCCTTGCACTGCAAGCACTGCACCTGTAAAAAAGCCAATAAGTCCAATAACTAGAGAGGAATTTACACCAATTTGAAGGATTTGTACCATGACAAGATGCGGTCTATAAGGAGGAAAAAATACTTGAAACCAACCTTTGAAAACAAAGATGCAAGCCGCACCAAAATTTTCAAGTAATCTAATAGTAAACTTCCCTAGCTTTTCTATATAATTTATAAGAGTATTAAAAAACATTTTTCGTAAAATATTTCCTTTATTTAAAATTCATAAAGTAAACTTAAAAAGTATCATTTATTATACATTAGTTGCTTTATAATCTAAACAGATTATATAAAATTCATTTGAAGTTTTTCTCGTGGCGTTAAGTTCTGCTCTTTTTATTGTTCCAAAAAGTTTTCTCGCCTCCTTAATTATCTTATCAATATCGCCACCTTTAAAAACCTTAGCGATAAAAACGCCATTTTGTTTTAAAGTTTTTTGCATTACAAAAAGTGCAAGCTCTAAGATTCCACAAATCGCAGCTTGATCAGCTTCTCTAATCCCAGTAAGTTTTGAGGACATGTCACTCATTACAATATCAAACTTTCCGCCTGCTTTTTCTAAAATATCGTTTATTTTTTCATCATCACAGGCATCTCCAGTAACTGTGTACACCCCCTCAATTGGCTCAATCTCTACTAAATCAATTCCTGCGATGAATCCTTGAGGAGATAATTTTTTTGCGACTTGAAGCCATCCTCCTGGCCAAGCGCCAAGGTCTAGCACTTTTGAATTCTTATGAAATAATTTAAATTTATCGTTTATTTCTAGCAACTTATATGAAGCCCTTGAGCGGTAGCCTTCTTCTTTTGCCTTTAGATAATATGTATCTTTCCTATCATAATTTGCCATAAAAGGTAATTTTAAAGTTTTTTTTATAAATTTCAAGGGATTAGGGTGGTTTTCTTTAAGGAACGTTACAACGATTTTTACATCATAATTTCTAGGTAGGGAAACTATAAACGGAAAACGGGAGTCTGAAATGGATAATAGGTGACCGTTAGATCACCCCACCAGGGTGCATTTATAGATGGTATCCTTCGTGCAACCGGGTTCGTGCTTCGCACATCACTCGGCACTATGTCGCTTCGTACTTCGTGCTCGCTTAAGGAAAACCTTCGGGTTTGTTTACAAAGTGACATTTGTATAGGAATTTTTATGCAAAAAATTACATACGTTATATTTCATTCAGAACATCCACTTCATTTGGTGGGACAAAATAGTGGTGCAGAAAATGCTACACTAGAATTAAGCTATGCTCTTAAAAGACAAGGTCATAGAGTCATAGTTGCTGCAAATTTAATAGATTCAAATGAATGTATTAAAAATGGTGTAGAGTTTTTTAATTTTGGTGAAAATTATAATATTGCATCGATTTTTGAAAAATTAGAAAACATAGAAGACTATATATTAATGTCAGCATGTCGCGGACTTCCAATATTTTTATCACAAAACAAACAAAATTGTAAAAAAAGATTTTTAATTTGTCATGAACCATTAGGAAATGCTTTTGGCGTAAAAACAGATATTGTCTCTAGGGTATGTGATGGAATAATTAGTGTAAGTGAAGCACAGAAAAATTTAATTGTAGAAAGCGGGGGAGATAAAGATAAAATTAAAGTTATATATAGTGGCGTTAATTCAGACAGGTATAAACCCTATGATTCGTCAAAAAGAGATTTTAATAGAATAGTATTTGTCGGAGCATTAGTAGGACATAAAGGAGTCGATATTTTAATAAATTCTTTTATAGAGCTCCTTAAAAAATATCCTGATATAAAATTAGATATTTATGGTTCAGCAAAATTATGGGGAAAAGATGAATATCTAAATCAAAAACAGATCTCATCTTTAGTTCCTCAAATAAAATTTCATGGCGCAGTATCTCAAGATGAAATTGCAAATGTTTTTAAAGAAGCAGGCATTTGTGTTATCCCTTCAAGATATTTTGATTCTTTTCCATTAACTGCAGTGGAGGCGCAAGTAAGCGGTTGCCCTGTGGTTTGCTTTGATGTTGGTGGAATTAAAGAATGTGTTCAAAATGGGAAAAGTGGAGTCGTTATAAACGCTGTATCAATTGATGGATTAACTTCAAATCTGGATTTGTTATTATCAAATAAAGAGAAATTAAGAGAATTTTCTGATTATGCAGCAAAAACATTTTATAAAATATACAATTGGGATAACACTGCAAAAGAATTTATTTCATATACAACAAAAGATTTAAATTTAGATATTATTAATTACAAAATCAATAACAATATAGTTGAAAATCAAAACATAGAACCTTCAAAGAAAATTAAAATTGGTTTTATGACTACTTGGAATCAACCATGTGGAATTGCAAAATATGCAAGTTTTCTTTTAAGTGAATTTAAAGGTTATGATATAACAATATTAGCCGAAGAAAGAGAAGATGCCGATTTGAGCCAGGATAAAGAAAATGTTATAAGGTGTTGGAATAGAGATAATAAGGATTTTAGTAAACTTATTGAAGTTATAAAAGCAACCAAAATAGATGTTCTATACGTATATTTCCACCCACTTGTCCTAAATAACGAAAAATTATTAAAAAATTTAAAAGACTTAAAAAAAGATGGTTTGAAAATAATCACTCATGCTCATAATTCTTTTGATTTATCTTATAGAAATTGTTATTCGATTGCTGATAAAATTTTTGTTCATCAAGAGGAAAATAAACTATTAACCATGTCTGGTGGAATCCGAGAAGATAAAATAACAGTTCTTCCACTTGGTATGAAAGAAAAACAAAAAATTTCAAATGAAAGAAGGCAAGAAGTTAGAAAATCATTAAATATAGATAATGATGAAAAACTTATTTTAACATTTGGTTTTATTCAATCACATAAAGGTCAAGAAGGAGTTATTGAAGCAGTACGCTTTATGCGTTCAATTAATGCAAAAGTTAAAGGTGTAATTGTAGGTTCAATAAGAAAAGATGATCCAAGAAGTGAAGGTTATTATTTAAATTTGAAACAATTGATAGAAAAATTTCAATTAGAAAATTACGTTACAATAATTAATGATTTTGTTACTGATGAAACATTAGATGAATATATTCAGTCTTCAGATTTGGTAATCTTAAATTATAAAACTTTAGTTTATGAAAATTCTGGAGCATTGAATCTTGCTTTATCAAATGGCGCCGTTGTCGCTACGTCGCTTTCTCCTATATTTAATTGGTATAAAAATACTATTTGGCGTGTAAATGTAAATTTTCCTATTGGGCTCTCGGCTTCAATTTTGATTTATAATCAAGAGGTTAGGGAATATTTGCTTAAAAACGGTAAAAATTTTATTAAATCCAATTCGTTTGAAGTAGCATCAAATATTATAAGCTGTGAAATAAACAAATTATTTAAGGATAATTTATATTTACAAAATAATGAAAGTCAGTTGGCTATTAAAAAAATTGAAAACTGTAAAGAAAATACAAAGGAAAATACTATGATAAGTAGTTACAATAATAACCAAAAGAAAATATTATTTGTAATCAGAAATAACGCGTTCACTCAGCGCGGTGGTGATACTGTGTTAATGGAAAGATTAAGAGAAGCATTAATAAAGAAGGGCTTTATTGTTGATATTTGTGAAGATAGAGATAAGACTGATTTTTCAAAATATGACATAGTTCATCTTTTTAACTTTGTATTAGCTCAGGATACCACCGATGCTGGTTTCAGAGCATTCAAAGCAAATGTTCCATTTGTTGTAACAACATTATTTGAAGATTTCGAAGTATATTATAATCAATCAGTCGCACTTACAAAATTTTTTGTAAATTATTATAACAATAATAAAAATCCTGATTTTTTTAGAAATACAAGAAAATATATAAAGGCTATTCCTTCTTCAGGTAAACTTAATGTGGTTT
>CAKMMH010000159.1 GCA_927798255.1 uncultured bacterium
TAAGTATTCATATAATGATTTTTTTTGAGAAACTGTATTTTCTATTGATGGTTCATTTTGATAATCTTTTGTTTGTTTATGAATAATTTTACTAACTTCGCCGAAACGTTCTTGATATAATTCCCAGTCATTTTTTTCACTTGAAATATTATTTTGCGACTTATGTTCCTCAAGATTATTAAATTCAAGCTTAACTTCTTGATTAGGTTGTTTTTCAGTTAATTCTTTTATGTCCTCTAAAACTGGGTTTTCTTGTAGTTCTTTTTCAATGGCATCTTTTAGATCAGCTTTACTAAATTGCAAAAATTTTATTGCTTGCTGAAGCTGTGGCGTCATAGCAAGCTGCTGATTCATCTTTTGTAATAAATTAAATTCTAATGCCATAATAATTTTATTTCTTCAAAAATTACAATCATTTTATAAGATGAGATTTATAAAAAATGGTTGTAAATTTTTTTTGGCTTTAAATTTATTTCAAAAATACTAAAATTAGTAAATTTTATAAATATCTTGAATATCTATTAATCCTACAGGAATATTATCTTCATCAGCGACAATTATTTGGTCAATTTCACATTCCCGTAAAATTCTACTAGCTTCTTGAATAAGTTTATCTGGATGAATTTTCTTAGGGTTTTTCCCCATGACGTTTTTAACTGGTTGTTCAAGAAAATTGTTATTTTCACTTAAATTACGCCTCAAATTTCCATCTGTATATATTCCTACAAGTATTCCATCATTATTTACAATTATTGCAGCTCCAGGTCGTCCTTTGGTTTCGGTTATTTTCTGTATAACTTTTTTGGTAACATCATTTTCATTAACAATACAAAGTTTATCATCTGTTCTCATTATTTCACTTACTTTCATAAGAGAACGCCCGAGAGCGCCTCCCGGGTGATAAAACGCAAATTGCTCTGCAGTAAAGTTTTGTTCCTTTAATATTGCCATAGCAAGCGCATCACCTAAAACAAGCATAGCAGTAGTAGAGCTAGTAGGAGCAATTCCTAGTGGGCAAGCCTCTTTTGTTTTATTTAAAGAAAGTACAATATCGCTATTTTTAGCAAGTGTTGATTCGCTGTTACCTGTAATTGAAATAACAGGGCAACCTATAATTTTTATAGATGGTAAGATTTTTAAAACTTCTTCGGTTTCTCCTGAATTTGATAAAATAAGCGCAATATCGTGTTTTCTAAATCGCCCTAGGTCTCCATGAATTGCTTCTGCAGGATGAAGAAAAAAAGAAGGAACACCAGTACTTGCAAGAGTTGCAGATATCTTCATCCCGATAAAACCAGCTTTTCCTATACCTGATACTATAACTTTTGAATCTTTACCAAGTTCTAAAAGCATTTTTACGGCAACTATAAAATTATCATCTATTGATGACTTAATGTTATTAAGTGCCTCAATTTCACTTTTTATTACGTTATTAGCGGTGTTTACAATATTATCTTCAAAGTTTTTATCGTCTTGATTAGTCATAAGTTATTTATCCTTATTTTTTTCTTTTAATAATGTTTTGTTGTATATACAATAGCTTGTTAATTCACAATCACTACATTTTGGATTTTGTGCTTTACAAGTAAGACGCCCGTGCCAAATAAGTTTATGATGCATAGGCTTCCAATATTTTTTATCTATTATTTTTTTAAGTTCTTCTTCTGTGTCCTTTACATCTTTAGAATTTGCTAAATTTAGTCTGTGAGACACTCTAAAAACATGTGTATCAACAGGAAATGTATCTTGAATTCCTAGTTCCATTAAGACTACATTTGCAGTTTTTTGACCAACTCCTGGAAGAGAAATCAAACAATCAAAATCCTTTGGAATATTATTGTTAAAATCTTTTGCAATAATTTTTGAAGTTTCAATTATATGTTTTGATTTTGTTTTATAATAATTTACTTCATGGATAATTTTTTCAACATCTTGAAGTTTTGCTTTTGATAATTCTAAAGGATTTTTATATTTAGAAAAAAGAGCAGGAGTTACTTCATTTACTTTTTTGTCGGTACATTGTGCTGAGAGCATAACACAAATTAAGCACTCATATGGATTTTTGAATATAAGTGCGCTTTTAAGTTCTGGATATCTTTTTGTTAGAATGGTTATTATACTACTAGTTCTCTTATCCATATCTTTTAATTATAATTAAATAAAATAAGAATTTAAAGATATTTTTGATTATATTATTTTTAGTTAATTATCCCAAAAATTAAAAGTTTAGTAGGAGGTTTATTAATGTCAAGAGAAAAGGGAGTTATCGTTCCTAAAATTAAAGGATTTTTATGTATTACGGCTCATAGCGCTGGGTTAAAAAAAAGAGTTCAAAATCAAATAAACCTAGTTAAATCGAAAAGTTTTAAGAATAATAATTTTAAAAATGCTTTAATCCTTGGTGGTTCTACTGGGTATGGATTTGCAACTAGCGTGGTTTTTAGTTTTGGAATGAAAGCAAATGTTATAAGTGTTGGCTTTGAAAGAGAACCACAAGGTAATAGGACTGCTTCTAGTGGTTATTATATGGTTGAAGGATTAAATGAAAACGCAAAAAATGAAGGGTTAAATTATACTTTTCATAATCTTGATGCATTTTCTGACGAGAGCAAAAAATTTATTATTGATGAAATTAAAAGTAAATTTGGAAAATTAGAGTTTCTTGTTTATAGTCTTGCAGCTCCAAGAAGGACAGATCCTGATACAAAAGAAGTGTATTCTTCAGTTTTAAAGCCAATAGGAAAAACATTTACATCAAAAACAGTTGATATCTATAAAGAAGAAGTTAAGGAAATTTCTCTTGAACCAGCAACAGATGAAGAAATAAAAAATACAATTAAAGTTATGGGAGGAGAAGATTGGTTTAGATGGATTAAGTTTTTAAAAGATAATGATGTATTAGCTCCAAATTTTAGAACAGTTGCTTATTCATACATTGGTCCAAAATTAACATGGGATATTTATAATGATGGTACTATTGGAAAAGCAAAAGAGCATTTAACAAATGCTGTAAAAGATATTGATACCCTTATAAAAGATATTAATGGAAAATCTTATATTTCAGTTAATAAGGCGCTTGTTACGCAAGCGTCAGCTGCAATACCAGTCGTTCCATTATATTTAAGTCTTTTATATAAGTACATGAGAGAAGAGGGAACTCATGAGGGGTGTATCGAGCAAATGATAAGACTTTATAGTGAAAATGATTTGTTAGGAGCTTGTAATTTAGATAAAGAAGGAAGGATTAGAATAGATAATTTTGAATTAGATAGTAAAATTCAAGATAAGATTTTGTCTGTTTGGAATACAGTAAACTCAGAAAATTTACTTCAGATTACTGATATTGAAGGGGTGAAGAAAGATTTTATAAATCTTTTTGGATTTGATGTTGATGGGGTAGATTATAGTGAACCTACAGAGATATAATGGTTTAAATCTTTTAACTACGTGATTTTAAATCTGTTTTATTTTTTATTGACTTAAATATTTAATTTCGTAAAATGTTTTTTAGTTGTTGGGGTAGAGAGAATCTTTTTAGGTAGGTTTTTTTAAAAGATTTTTTCATGTTGATTTTTAGTGTGTGCCTTAAAGTTTCTAATATTTTTAATTAAATTTTGGAGATTTTAAGGCATGCATTAAATTTTTGTTACTAAAACTCGAAAAACAATCCTTTTTAAAGCTAAAAAAAACATCTTGTTGCATGCTGCTGTAAGTTTTAAGCTTTAGAGGATATGTTTTAAAGAGAAAAAGGAAACATAAAAATGAAAAAAACTTTAATTTTTGTCGTTACGTTTGTGGCCCTTGCGTTTACGTCTTGTAAGCGTGACAGTGAGCCTGGAGTTCCTAATCCTTCTCAGCCTGAAGTTAGCGAAGTTACAAATGACGCTAACGAGACTAATGCTGAGGACGTTAACGCTGAACACAAGTTGACTTTTATTCCTGAGACGAAGTCGAATTTTGTTGATTACGGCGATGATGAGCTTGGCGCTGCGTTGAATGCTTACCAGCAAAACGGCTACTGGTTTAAGGATGGAGTTCCTAAGTTAATCGAGAACACCGCTTCGCGAATAGATTTTTTTAAACCTATCGAAGATGAAAACGGTAAGGTTTATCAGTTTGCACAAGTTTCTGGACCGTTTGATTTTGATAACGATTCGAGTTCGCCTTGTATCCCTTATATATATCTTTATGAGGGAGAAGCGAATTTGAGAGATGCTATTAAGCTATTCCAAGCAAACTGGAGATCTATCAAGTTCAATGATGACATCGGTGACAATATGCGAACTTTCTTTCCAAGAGAAGCTGGAACTCTCCCAAATG
>CAKMMH010000160.1 GCA_927798255.1 uncultured bacterium
TTTTCATAATAAGTTAAGTTTAGTAAATAAGTATAAGACTCCGTTTGAAATCCGCGTGGTATCAGGTATGCAGACTGAAGAAAGCTGACTCATGAAACTTGATACCTGCCCCCCCTAAATCGCGCGGGTTCATCTAAAGCCTGAAGCCCACAATCTGTACCTAACTAACTAATATTACTCATTTTTCAATAATTTCCCACATAATTCATATTAATTTAAGATTATTATAAATTTTTCCGATATTTAATGCTGTAGACATATTTTTTTGTTTTTAGGCAAGAATTTGTTAAATAATAAGTCATCAATATTAATAGTTGAAGATAACATTATTGTACAAGACAGTTTAAAAAAACTCTTAAGTGAGTTTGATGCGTCAATAACTTGTGCAAATAATGGAGCTGTCGGCTTAGATTTAGTTAAAAAAAATCGATTTGATCTTATTATTTGCGATTTATTAATGCCAAAGGTTGACGGTTTTGAATTTTGTAAACATATTAAAGACCCTGAATATAATTTACAAGTTCCTATTGTCGTTTTAACTTCTCTTGATGATAAAGATGAGATTAATAGAGTTCGGGAAATGGGGGTTGATGATGTCGTGTTAAAGCCCTACGATCCTAATGTTTTAATGTCCATTGTAAAGGGAAAAATTAGTAGAGTTAGTGATATTAAAAATTCCATAGAAAAAGAGTTAGAAAAAAATAAGAAGAGACTTTTACATACATTATCTCATGAATTTAGAACGCCACTTCTTTCTATACAAAGTACATCTGAGCTTCTTTTAGAACGTGGGGATAGATTAGATAGCGCAAAAGTTAATAAACTTCTTTGTTCTATAGAAAAGGGAAGTAAAAGGTTGGAGCGTTTAATAAATGATTTTATGATACTTCAACAATTAGAAGTAGGGATTCATAATAGAGAAGTTGAAAAGAAATCTCAATTATTTAACTTAAAAACTGTTGTAGAAGATACTGTTAATAATTTTAAAAAATCATTAGAAAGCACACAAAATATAGAAATTAAAATTATTGATTGTAGCTGTGGAGTAAATGTAAAAATTCATGAAATCTACTTTAAAAATATTATAGAAAGAATTTTAGATAATGCTATAAAATTTTCTAATGAAGAAGTAAATATTGATATATATTTACTAAAAGAATTAAATAATGCTGTAATAGAAATATCAGATAGAGGATTAGGATTTGACAATGAAAAAGCAGCAGATGCTCTAAAATTATTTACTCAAATCAACAGAGAAACAGGTGAGCAACAAGGCTCAGGCTCTGGACTTTTTATTTGTAGTGAATATATAAAAGCCCATGGCGGAAAAATAGAAATCCAAAGTAGAGAAGGTGGGGGGACTACTGTTAGAATTACCATTCCTTGTGAATAGTTCTTTACTTCTTCCCAAACGAAAACTTCTTTTCTTCACCTTTTAGTAAACGCTTGATGTTAGGATAGTGCCTCAAAATAACTACAAAACTTATAAGCATTATATAATGAACACTACGTACATCTCCCATATTAGATAAGAAAAATAATATTGGTAAAAATATTGCAGCTGTTACTGATGATAAAGATACTATTTTAAAAATGGCAAAAATTACTACAAATACTAAAAGAGCGCCAAGTGCAATTTTAGGTGAAATTGCTAAAATTACTCCAAGGGATGTTGCAACACCTTTTCCTCCTCTTAATTTAGGAAGTGAAAAACAATGTCCTAAAACTGTAATTAATGCAACAAGTGCTTTCGTATCTAAATTTTTTGAAAGAAAGTAATGACAAATAACAATAGAGATAACACCTTTTCCTAAATCACCTAAAAGAGTTAAGATTCCTGCTTTTTTACCTAATGTTCTTGCAAGATTCGTAGCTCCAACATTTCCACTTCCTGTTTTTGTAATATCAACACCATTTAATTTTGCAATTATCATTCCTGTTGGAAATGCACCAATTAAATAAAAAGGGATTAATTTTAAAATATAAAGTAAAGTTTCCATAAAAATAACCTATAAATGATTTATACTATTAATTGCAAGTTTTCTATTATCCGCATTAAATACATATGTACCTGCAACTAAAACATTAGCACCTTCTTTTATACATAAAGGAGCAGTTTCTTTATTTACACCACCATCAACTTCTATTAAACAATTAGATTTTAAAATATTAATTTGATTTTTTAAATACGAAATTTTATTAAGAGAGTTGAGGATAAATTTTTGTCCACCAAATCCAGGTTCTACTGACATCACAAGTACTAAATCTATCATATTCAAAAATTTATCAATATCTTCACAAGGCGTATTTGGTTTAAACGAAAGCCCACATTTTACATTATTAGATTTTATGAAATTTAAAGTTTCAAAAATTTCATCATCGCTATTAAAACTTTCTTTGTGAATGGTAATTAAATTTGCTCCTGCTTCTATAAAAGATTTGATATGTTTTTTAGGATTTTCAATCATTAAATGAACATCTAAAAAAATATCTGTAAATTTTCTTAAAGTTTTTACAATATTATCTCCAAATGTAATAGGAGGAACAAAAGAACCGTCCATAACATCAACATGAAGCCAATCTGCCCCACTTTGAATAACAGAAAGTACATCATCTTTTAAATTTTGAAGATTTGCAGCAAGAATTGATGGCGCAACAATAATTTTTTTCATACTAAAATTTTATATTATATACACTTTCTTTAAAATGTTTTTTAGTAAATTTTTATAATGATTTAATTTATTTTTTTAAGTTTATATGAATAATTTTTTAAAACGTTGTTAAATTCAATATTTGATACAAAATGGTCATTTGAATCATATGTTATTTGTATAATTGGTATATCATCGTAAGAAATACTTCTTTCATTATTAAATTCTTCAACTTTGTAGTCCTTAGGAAGTAAATTACTTAAATCATCTTTATCTAAATATATAAAACAAAGCTCTCCTATAAGATATTCAGGGTTGTTTTTAATTTCTACGATGTTTGTTGTTGTAGAAAAATTTAAATCACTATCTAAATTAATATTAAATAGTTTATTTTGATTTATTAACGTAATTAAATTTAAATTATTATTTTGAATTTTTAATGCGCCATTTACAGAGAAAGCCTTATTTTGATATTGTCCCTCAATATCATAAAGATACATTCCTTCATTTTTTAATAATAATTTTATAAAAGGTGTTAAATTGAATTGTGATTCAGATATTGGAGATACTATAATTTTTTTATCAAATAAAAAACTTGTAGTGCTACTAGTTTTATTATCAGATTCAAATAATGAACAACTAGAAAGTAAAAATAGCAAAAGATAGAAAAATTTAAAAATAGTTTTATTCATAAGCTAATATTTTGAATTCTAATATATTTAATAAATGTAACTATTTAAATATAAATAATTTTTGTATAATTTGTATATACCTTTTATTAAAAAAATTTTTAAAGTATACTTAAAAAACTAATAATTTATGGAATTTTTAAAATTAAGAGAGGATTTAATTTATGCAAAGTATATCAGTTGTTGTTCCTGTATATAACGAAGAAGAGAGTGTTAAAGAATGTTATTTAGAAATTAGTAAAGTTTTAGAATCGATGGGACGTTCTTACGAAATAATTTTTGTAAATGATGGTTCAAATGATAATACGCTAGAAGTTTTAAAAGAATGTGCAAAAAGAGATTCACACCTTGTAGTAATTGAATTTAGAAGAAATTTCGGACAAACTGCCGCAATGGCTGCTGGTTTTGAAAATAGTAGGGGGGATATTGTAATACCAATGGATGGTGACCTTCAAAATGACCCAAATGAAATTCCTATGATGGTTAGTAAACTTGAAGAAGGTTATGACCTTGTTGCTGGTTGGAGAAAAGATAGACATGATAAAAAACTTACAGTAACGCTTCCTAGTAAACTTGGTAATAAAATTATCGCAAAAATTACAGGAGTTTATCTTCATGATAACGGTTGTTCACTAAAAGTAATGACTGGGGATGTCGCAAGAGGAATTAAACTTTATGGAGAGATGCATAGATTTATCGCGGCTCTTGCAAATGAAATGGGCGCAAAAATTGTAGAAGTTCCTGTGAATCATAGAGCCAGAAAATATGGTAAGTCTAAATATGGACTTTCAAAAGCTATAAGAGTGTTTTTAGACTTAATTTTAGTAAAATTCTTACTTGGTTATTCAAAAAGGCCTATCCATTTATTTGGATTTTTAGGATTAATTTCAGAATTTATAAGCTTTATTACATTTTTCTATTTGATGTATCAAAGATTTTTTATGCATATTCCAATGGGAAATAGACCGCTTCTTTCT
>CAKMMH010000161.1 GCA_927798255.1 uncultured bacterium
AAAGGAGGAGTATATGCAGCAAAAGTTGATAGCTTGTGGGGTTGGGGAAGCAGTAGTAGATGTTAGTTTAAATGTAAATATGACTAACCTTCGTAAATTAAATTTATCTCTTGATGATTCAGTATATTTAGATAAAGAAAGAAAAAAATTACTAGATGAGTTTTTAAGTGACAAAAACCCTAAAATTACTGCTGGTGGTTCAGTCTCTAATACAGTTAGTGTCTTATCATCTTTATACGGCGATACTGCTTTTATAGGTAATATTGGAAAAGATGAGCTTGGTCAGATTTTTTTTAATGATTTAAGAAGTAATAATATTTTAGTTTCGTCAAATATTTTTAATGATAATGTTGAGACTTCTGTTTGCTATGTATTTGTTACTCCTGATGCAGAAAGAACTTTTGCAGTTTTTAAAGATAATAGCTCCCATATTAAATTAGATGAAACAAATAAAGATTATATTAGAAGTTCTAATTACCTAATTTTAGAAATGTATATGGCAAGAGAAATAAATGATTGTTTGCAAATGGAAGAAGCAATTAAAATTGCAAAAAAATGTAATACTAAAGTTGTAGTATCTCTTTCAAATCAACGAATTGTTAAAGAATATAAAAAACAAGTTCACAATTTTGTAGCAAGTGCGGATATAGTATTTGCAAACCTTTATGAAGCCCAGGCTCTTTCTAATACTTCTCAAGTACATTTAATGATTGATCATTTTTTATCTCTTAATGATGATAAAGAATACCTAATTACATTAGGTCGAAGAGGTGCAATATATTTTAAAAACGGAAAAGCTTTTTATCAACCTTCATTTAAAGTTGAGCCTGTAGATACAACAGGCGCTGGTGATATGTTTACGGCATCATATCTGTATGGTATTTCCGCTGGTTTATCAATTCAAGAATCTTTAAAAAAAGCGTGTTATATGTCAAGTAAAGTTATATGTCAACAAGGAGCAAGATATCTTGGGGATATAAAAAGTGCGTTTAATGAGATTTGAAATATATATAATATATATCAAATACCTTTATTTTTAATAAAAACAGTTGGTTAATTTTCATATTTTTAATTGTTCAGTTTTGCAACATTATTAATGTTATGCTACAATCATATGTTAAGACTATATGTAGTTTCTTTTTTTAGCTATTTTATTATAAGTTATCGATTTGTAAATATTAATAAGGAAATTTATGAATACGTGTCCAAAAATTTTTCAAAACAAAAAAGTTTTAATTGTTGATGATGAAGAAAGCATTAGAAGAACTCTCCAAAGCATCTTTGAGGATTCAGGCTTCCAAGTCTTTTTAGCAAAAGATGGTGACGACGCAATTAAGCAAGTTGATAATGTAAATCCAGATTTAGTTTTTTTAGATATTTGGATGCCAGGAAAAGATGGGCTTGAAGTTATGGAGATCTTAAAGAAATCTCATAAAGATTTGCCAATAATTATGATAAGTGGACATGCGACTATTGCAACAGCTGTTAAGGCAACACAAGAAGGCGCTTTTGATTTTATTGAAAAGCCATTAGATTTAGATTTAATTTTAAATACAGTAACTAAAGCTCTAAATTCAAAAGAGGGAAGTGTAGATAATGATGTTAAATTAGAAAATAGAAGTATAAATAATATTGCTTTTAAAAATATGACGATGAAAGGAAAGAAAATTCCTCAAAGAACTTTAAAGGCAAGTGCTGTGCTTTATGGTTTGGGACTTCATTCTGGTACAAAAACTGGAATTATACTAGAGCCACTTCCTGCAAATTCTGGTATTCATTTTGAAGGAATTACTGAAGAAACTGTAATCCCTGCATATGTTGATTATGTTTGTTCAACAGGGTTTGCAACAACTTTAAAATTAGGTGATAAACAGGTCGCTACTATTGAACACATTATGTCTGCATTAAGTGCTTATAGAATTACAAATTTACTTATAAAATGTAATGGTGAAGTCCCTGTTATGGATGGTTCATCTAATGATTTTTGTGAGTTATTTGAAAAAACAGGTATTGTTGAACAAGAAGGTGATTGGTACGAAATTAAAATTAATGAAACTATAAAAATTGAAGATGGTAAAAAATCACTTACTATTGAACCAGCAGATACTCCAAGCTTAAAATACGTCCTTGATTATCCTGAGCCACTAGGGCGTCAAGAAGTTGAGTTTCCTATAAATGATTCGAGTATATACAAAAAAGAAATTGCCACAGCTAGAACTTTTGGATTTGTTAAAGATATAAATATGCTTCAAGATAATGGACTAGCACAGGGAGGAAAGTTTAATAATTTTGTTCTTTATGGTAATCAAGGTCCTATAAATTCTGAGCTCCATTTTAAGGATGAGGCAGCTCGTCATAAAGTGCTAGATGCTATGGGTGATCTCTATCTTCTAGGTCGACCAATATGCGGCAAAATTACTGCAATTATGACAGGACATGGCGATAATTTTAAAATGATAAAATTATTAAAGGAAAAATTAGATAAAGAAATTTAATATAGTAACGATTTTTATATAATGAAAATTAATTAATATTAAACAAGGAAGTAGTAAATGTTTAGATTATTTTCACCGAATTTAGCTATTGATTTAGGAACTGCTAATACTCTTTTTTATGAGACTGGAACGGGGGTTGTGTTAAACGAACCTTCGATGGTTGCGTTATCATATTTTGAGGGTAAACAAGAAATCGTGGCAATTGGTGCAGAGGCTAAACAAATGCTTGGACGTACTCCAGAAGGAGTAGATGTTATCCGTCCTATAAGAACAGGGGTTATCGCTGATTTTGATGTCGCAAGCAAAATGATTAAATATTTCTTAAATTCTGTTAGAAAGAAAAAGGCTTCACTTGTTAGGCCGTCACATATTATTGTAGGGGTGCCTAGTGGAATTACTGAAGTAGAGAAACGTGCAATTAAAGATGCACTTGAAGGTGAAGCAAGGGATATTAAATTAATAGATGAAGCAATGGCAGCGGCTATTGGTTGTGATTTGCCTGTAACAGAAGCAACAGCATCAATGATTGTTGATATTGGTGGTGGAACTACTGATATTGCAGTTATTAGTTTATCAGATATTGTTTACTCTACATCTATTAGACAAGGTGGAGATGCAATGGATGAAGCTATAACAAATGATATAACAAGGAAACATAGAATTGTAATAGGTGAATCAACAGCAGAGCTTATAAAAATGACAATTGGTTCTGCTCATAAGACTTATGATAATCAACAGGTAGAGGTAAGAGGAAGAGATCTTTCTACTGGTGTTCCAGGGACTATTATTATAAGCGGAATTGAGATTAGAGAAGCTATTTTTGAAGTGGTATCAAATATTATTGAGGCGATTAAGCAAGTTTTAGAAAACACTCCACCTGAGCTTTCAGGTGACATTTTATCCCATGGTATTTCATTTGCAGGTGGTGGCTCATTAATAAGAGGATTAGATAAAAAAGTTACAGAAATTCTTGATATTAAAGCAAATATTGCAAAAGATCCTCTTTCTATGGTAGTTACAGGCATTGGAAAGTGCTTAGAAGAACCAAAATTGTATAAAAATGTATTTTTATAATAGTAAATATATAAGTTTGTTACAAAAAATATTTACATTTTCACTTGAACTAAAGTTTTATACATTATATTAATAAATTCTTGCGTAATGATCATGTGTTTTTCACATTGATTAAAGTCATCGGAAATTAAACTAAACTATCAATAAACATATTTATTTATGAAAGGAGTTCTTTTGATGGAAGATCCCGTTAAAAGTTTGATAGAATTCCAGGATTCCGTTTATTATTTGTATACGGAAGCGAGACGCGTTAAAAAAAAGAATTATCTAAGGTTAATTAAGTCGAACGAACGTAATAGTCTCAAGCGTAGTGGATCACTGTCGTTATTAAAGACCGTACTAACATTCAAAGTGCTTCTGGTGCGGTGACGTATTACGACCAAAACACACAGATTATCGTTCACGACGATAATGCAGAACATTCGAAGTTCCATATTTCATGATGGATAAGACTGCGTTTGAACGGTTGCAAAATTGTCTACCGATCGTACTGTATTACTACGGTGGAAATTGAGGGTTAATATTCTTGATTGTTACAAAAGATTTGAGCTTATCAAACTCGGAGACTATATTAGTGTCGATGAGAGCGGTTCGCTCGCTAAGGTGTATAACTTCGAAAAGTATTATAGCTACGAATAATAAAGGTTAGTAAAGCGTGTAGCATATAGCACATGACCTTTTGGCTCATAATTAGATGTCAGTGAAAATATGTAGATGAAAAAAATATAT
>CAKMMH010000162.1 GCA_927798255.1 uncultured bacterium
TCTTATCACTATACTTCAAGTGG
This sequence comes from uncultured bacterium, assembly GCA_927798255.1. Classification (GTDB taxonomy): domain Bacteria; phylum Bdellovibrionota_C; class UBA2361; order UBA2361; family CAKMMH01; genus CAKMMH01. Next base: position 24 of record CAKMMH010000162.1, read on the forward strand.
CATAGGATACACATCTGTACCATTTAGGTTTAACACAAAACCAGAAATTGCAGTATTTACACTTGTTAAAAACAAATAAATTTATGATATTACTAGATAATTATTGTAAATTTAAGGTCAAAAACTTTACTTTTTAAAGAAAATAATTCATAATGCTACTTGGTTTCAGAGCAATTTTAGACAAAAATATTTTAATATATTAATTAGTTTTTTTGTTTAGAAAATACATAAACCTAAAAGGAAGGTGAAAGAATAATGACAGAAGATACAAGTAAAGATACTAAAAGTACAAAAAAAGCTCCATGGGGAAGTGGTGCACCTAATACAGTTGACGCAAAGAGTGAAGCTGCATTAGAGGTTGTTGTAGAACACGGCATGGAAAAAGCGATGAAAATTCTAAAAAGAAAGCTTATCAAAGAGGGATTATTTAAAGAATTAAAATCTCGTCGTTATTATGAAAAACCTTGTGAAAAAAGAATAAGAAAGCAAAAAGAATCTGAAAAGAAAATCAGAAAAGAAAATGCAAGACAAAAGAAAGGTTCATCTTTATTTTCATAATTTTTGTTTTTAATTTCTTTTTTAATAATCAAACGTGTTTCGGGTTATTAAAATAAAAAAGAGTAGTAAATTTTATTTATTACTCTTTTTTAGTTTTTAAACAGTTTTATATAATTTTATTTATGAAATTATTAAATAAATATATTTTAAAAGAAATTTTATCTTATTTTGGCATTAGCCTACTTTCTTTTACAGCTATACTTCTTACCGTAAGACTTATTCAGCTTACATCATTAATTGTTAATAAAGGCTTAGTTTTTTCTCAAATAGTTATAATTTTCATTGCAGTTGTTCCTACTTTTCTTGAAATTGCAATACCGATGTCCGTATTACTTGGAGTAATGCTTGCTTTTGCAAGACTTTCTGGAGATTCTGAAATAGTTGTTATGAGGGCAAGTGGAATCTCTCTTATATCATTAAGCAAAGCTGCAGTTTTATTTGGGATATTAGTTTCAGTTATATCGATTTTCATTTCTGTATATTTAAGCCCCTGGGGGAATAAAACACTAAACACTGTACTTTATGAAATAGCACGTTCTAAAAGCACTGCAGGGCTTGATGAAGGAATGTTTAATAAGCTTGGAAAGCTTACAGTGTATTCTGAAGAAATTAATCATCAAACTGGTGATTTAAAAAAGGTGCTTATTCAAGATGACAGAGCAGATTTAGAAAGGCTTATAATTTCAAAAGAAGGAAAAATTTTATCAGATGATAAAAATCAAAGAATAATAATTAGGCTTCAAGAAGGCGATATTCACGAGGAAGATAAAAAGAATTATGCGATAACTCATTTTGATACGAATCAGATAGTTATTGATGCTGATCAAATATACAACCCAGATGCAAATGTTTCAGGAAAAGAAAGTAAAAAGATGTCATTATCTGAATTAAAAAGCGAAAAGCAAGAATATGATAAATCTTTAAAACTTTTTAAAGAAGCGCTAGCTAGTGGAGAAATAAAAAGTAAGAGCAAAGAGATCACTAAAGATACATTAATTCCCCTATTACCTACAATTAACTCAACAGAAAAAGAAATAACATATAAAGATTTTGTAAAAAGGACAGCTAATTTTGAGCTTGAAGCTCAAAAACGTTTTTCAATGCCATTTGCTTGTTTAATACTTGCGATAATTGCTATGCCACTTGGCATTCAACCACCACGTGCGCAAAAAGCATGGGGCGCTGGTCTTTCTTCTTTATTAGGCCTAGGAGTATTTATAACATATTTTGGCATTATGTCTGTTGGTATGGCGCTCTCTGAAAAAGGTAGTTTAAGTCCATTTATTGCGCTTTGGCTTCCAAATTTAATTTTAGGAATTGTTGCAGGTGTACTTCTTCAAAAGATGAATTCAGAAAAGTGGCAATCTACTGCACATTTTGCAGAATCAATTTGTTTATTTTTTGTTAAATTTAGAAAGAAAAAAAATAATAATTAGTATTTAATATGAAAATTATACATAAATATTTATTGAAACATTTTTTAAAAACTCTTTTTATGATGCTTGTAGCACTAACTGTGTTATTTTTACTTTTTGATTTTTTTGAAAAAATAGATAAGTTTTCTGCAGCAACAGATCCTTTAGTTTCTACATTTTCATACTTTTTTTATAAAATTCCTTATACATTAAGTATGATGTTTCCGCTTTCAATTTTATTTTCTGCGATGATTTCTATAGGGCTTCTTTCTAAAAACTCTGAAATTACAGCAATGAGAGCAAGTGGTTTAAAGCTTTCGTATCTTATGAAGCCAATATTTTATGCAAGCTTAATATTTTCCATTTTTTCATTAATATTAAACGAAACGATTGTACCTTTTGCTACAGCGCGTTCAAGAGAAATTTATAATATTGATATACGTAGAAAAGATAAGACTGGAGGATATAGCCAGAAGAATCTTTGGTGGCGAAATAAGAATGAAATTTACTCTGCTGATTTCTTTGATTCACGCACCAAGACTTTATTTAATGTTTCAGAGTATGTATTAAAGAGGGATTCATTTAAAGTATTAAAAAGAATTGATGCTCAAAAAGCAGAATGGATTAACCCGACATTAAAATGGTCGATGCATGGAGTAAAGGAATATCTTTTTATAGATACAGATAGAGGAACGTATGATTTTAAGATGACTAATTACAAATCGCTTCCTATGCTTATCGATGAAACGCCAGAAGATTTTTACAAGGCAAAGAAAGATCCGTTTTCTATGAGTTATTTTGAGCTAAAGGAATTTATGAAAACTCAAGAAAAGACTGGTCTTTCAGTGAAAGGATTGGAAGCAGACCTTTATGCGAAAGTTTCGTTTCCGTTTGTTTGTCTAGTAGTTTGTGCAATAGCAATTCCATTTGCCTTAAAGCCAGCCCGTTCAGGAAGTCTTGCAAACAGTGTCCTTGCAGGGTTTACGATAGGATTTACCTATTTTGCGGTTCACTCCCTAAGTGTTGCCATGGGCCGCGCAGAGCTTTTCCCTCCCCTAATTTCAGCCTGGGTAGCAAACATTTTAATGGGAACAATAGCTATAATATTAAATATTGGGGCTGAGGATCCGTCATAATTAAAATAAATTTGTTTATACTTCTTTAAAAACCTAACACAGGTTTCATCTTAAAGTTTTATTACTAATTTAAAAAGATTTTTTCCCGCCTGCACCCTATGCAAGCACCTATATTATTACCTTTGCAGCGTTCTTGCCTAAAATTCTTTTTCACAAGAAGCACTACAAGCAAAAAGCGAAAATCTACTTTCATCTTTTGATGCAAATAGCAATCAAAACTTACAAAAATGTTACGCTGATAGAATAGACACAATGTGGGTATGAAATGATGTAAGATTTAGCAATGTCTAATCAACATATTGCTGGTGTTTTCGGTGCTAATCTAATGCCTCAACAAAAACCTTATGATATTAAAGGTATGATGGGTAATGGTGAAGTTTATAGTAAAGATGGCAAAGATGCAAAAGGTATGTTCCAATTCTATGGTGATAATAATGGTGTAGGTGGCGATTATTATTCATTAATATCTGGCATTTAAAATTTAATTATGGCGATGGTAATGTGATACAAAGTAGTTTTAATCATCTTCAACATATTGATTGATCTGATCCTAATATATCTACAGGTATGCAAAATTATGAAAATGATATCGAAAAAGATAGTTTGGGAAAATCTGTTTATTCGGATTTAAAGCAAAACAAAGTAAGTGTTGTTTCAATGTATAGTAATGTTAGCTTACCTAAGGAGTTAATTTTGGTTCAGTTGCTGATACCGCCAAAACAGCTTTAGAAAACGCAAATCAGGCTCGTATAAATATGGTAACTAAAGGTAAGTAATTAGTTTAAGCTAACTTTTTATTTCGTAAGAATTAAAAAAATACTCAATCAATAGTTTAGGTTATTGTTAAACTCTAGATTCCTATAGCGTAATTTCGGTATATTTTTTTAATTTATTTTAAATTTTTCTAATAAATATTTTTAATGTATTACTAAAGTTTTTATCTAAAAAAATTTTACTTCTAAAGATTAAATCATAACTTATTTAAATGCTTAATTTTTTTATATTCATAAGTTTTTCTAAAGTTATATCGTGTGAAGATTCTTTACTACGTGTTTCATTATATCGTTTATCACTATCATTTGAAATTTTTACTTGTAGTGTATACAGTCCATGGT
>CAKMMH010000163.1 GCA_927798255.1 uncultured bacterium
AAAAGAAAACTATGGCATGGTGCGAAGATGAAAAATTTATAAAACATGTTCCCCCAAATTTGTCTTTATTAAAAAAATCCCCCAATGACACCGGGCAAGATGAAAACGATGATGAGTTAGTTGAAAAATCAAGAATTATTGAAAAAAAATTAAAAGATTTTGGAATACTAGGTCATGTTAAAGAGGTTCATTTAGGACCTGTGATTACTCTTTTTGAATTTGAGCCAGCTCCAGGAGTAAGAGTCGGAAAGATAGCGTCTCTTCATGGAGACCTTGCTATGGGACTTAAGGCAAGTTCTATAAGGATTATAGCTCCAATTCCTAAAAAAGGTACTGTTGGTATTGAAGTTCCAAATAAAGTAAGAGATTTAGTACGTCTTAGAGATATTTTAGAAAGTGAAGCATTTGTTAATGCAAAATCAATATTAACAGTTCCTATTGGAAAAGATATTTATGGTGAAGCTATGATCGCAGATATTGCTAAGATGCCACACCTTTTAATAGCTGGAGCTACAGGAACAGGAAAATCTGTTTTTATTAATACACTTCTTATTAGTTTACTTTATAGAGCAAATCCTGCTGAGCTTGGACTTATTTTAATTGACCCTAAAATATTAGAGCTTAGCGTTTATGAGGGAATTCCTCATCTAAAGGTTCCTGTAGTTACTACTCCAAAACAGGCACAAGCTGTTTTACTCTGGGCTATTGATGAGATGGAAAGGCGTTATCGACTAATTAAAAAATATGGAGTTAGAAATATTGATGGTTATAACGCGATAGTAAGAGGTGAAGTACAATTAGAGAATCCTATAAGAGAATTTAAAGGAGATAACTTTATAGAGCTTTCTGATGAAAATGTTATAGAGGATGGTACTATTAGTGATGATATTTATGAAGAGAATGAATTTCATGCTAAAGGTGAAAAATTGAAACCACTATCAAAAATTGTGATAGTAGTAGATGAGCTTGCAGATTTAATGTTTACGGCTGGGCGTGAGATTGAAGATTCTATCACTCGTCTTGCGCAAAAAGCTCGTGCTGCAGGAATACATTTAATTCTTGCTACACAAAGACCATCAGTTGATGTAATTACTGGATTAATTAAAGCAAATTTTCCAGCAAGAGTATCTTTTAGAGTTTCTAGTATTTTCGACTCAAAGACAATTTTAGATACTACAGGGGCTGAAAAGCTTTTAGGAAATGGTGATATGTTGTATATGCAACCAGGTGGAATTGCAAATATTAGAGCACATGGCGCATTTATTGAAGATGCTGAAGTTATAAGAGTTATAAATAGTATAAAGAAACAAGCAAAACCAAATTATGATGAACAAATAATCAAGATGTGTGAAAAATTGTCTAAGGATGGAGACGGGGATGATACTCAAGATGATGAAGATAGAGATGAGTTATACGATAAGGCTGTTGAATATGTAGTGCAAAAAGGCCAAGCTTCTACTTCTATGATTCAACGTGTGTTTAGAATTGGTTACAATAGAGCTGCAAGAATAATTGACACGATGGAGCGAAACGGAATTATTGGCCCTATGGATGGCGCAAAGCCAAGAGAAGTCCTAGCAAATAATTATGAAGAAGATGATGAGGAAATAGTTTAATGTGTTACAATGAAAACATTTTTTTTAAATTTAAAGAAGCTTCATATATATTATTTTTAGAAAGATTTTTATGAGTTTTATTAATTTCTTTAATAGCTGTTTTTAATGTTTCATTTTTATTTTTAATAAGATAATCAACTAACAGTGCTTCAATTGAAAAATTATTGCAAGGACTATTTATATTTCCTTTTTCTTTATTTTCAGTATTAGTATTTATAACAAGAGCATACTCTCCTTTTTCTGAAGCTTCATTATTTTCAAGTTCATTTAGCACGGAACTTGGCATGCCTCTATAAATTCTTTCAAATTTTTTTGTTAAATCATTACAAAGGCAAAGAGAGAAAAAATTATAATCATCAGCTAAAATTTTAATTGTTTTTAATATTCTTTTAGGTGATTCATAAAAAACAAAAATATTATTTAATTTGTCTTCTAATAGTTTATTAAAAAGAGAAGTTAATTCTTTTTTTTCTCTTGGTAAAAATCCTAAGAAAGAAAAAGAAAGTGCGTTAAATCCAGAGAGCGCGACACTTGAAAGCACTGCGCTAGCACCGGGAATACATGTAACATTAATATTATTTTTTATTGCTTCATTTACAAGAATATAGCCAGGGTCAGAAATACAAGGCATTCCTGCATCAGACATAAGTCCAACATTATTTCCATTTAATAATTTATCAATAAAAAATTTTACTTTCGACAATTCATTAAATTTATGATTTGAAAAGAGGGGTTTTTTAATATTATATTTATTTAGTAGGATAATTGACTTTCTTGTGTCTTCTACAGCTATTAAATCAAGAGAGTTTAGTGTTTCTATAGCGCGATAAGAAAAATCATCTAAATTCCCAATTGGTGTTGCTATAACATAAAGAGTGCCTTTCATAAGATGATATATTATACCATTTTTAATTTTTTTTATATTATTTTAACATGTTATTTATAACAAAATCTCTAGTATATACTTTTACATTTTCTTTATTTTTTTCAAATGAATCTTTTAAGCTATATTGAACTTCTTTAAAAGATTTGATGTCGTTATTTTCTAAAATATTTTTTAAAATATTCTTATTATATTGAAACCCTAAAAGCGTAATAATAAAAATCCAAGCAAATGTTATACACACGTTTTTAATTAAGCTTATTGAATATCTAAAGATATGAAATAGTGCATACAAAAGTATACAAACCATTATTACAGTTTTATACTCTTTAAAAGCTGAGTTCATAAATTGAGGTGTGCCTATTGAGATTGTAAGAACAAATATTAATGCAAAACTTAAAGAGTTTCTTATAAAATTTGAATATCCACCTTCTTTATTTGATTTAACGATAAACAACATTAGGAATATTATTATACACCAAAGACTTATTACCGCTAAAAGTGGAGAAACACCACCTAGATTTTCTTCTAAGAATTTATATGCAGTTTCATTTTGAAGTGCTAAGTAACTACTTGCTGATAGAGCTGTTAATACAAGAAGTGGGATTCTTATTATAAAACCAATAAATGTAAAACCTATTAAGATCCACTCATTGTAAGAAAAAGTTTGAAGGAAATTATAAATTGACTCATTATATTTTTCATATAGTGATATTAAAATTTCTTTCATATTACCATGTCTCCTTGCATTGAATCTTTAAATTGCTCTTTTTACCTTTTTTACAAGCCAAAAGATAAGTTTTATATCTTTTGTACCTTTAGCTATCGCTTGATTTTAGGATTTTTTAATATTTTGAATCTTTTTTTCTTAGAAATAGAATAACTTTGCGATTTTACTAGATTTTTTCTTTCCTATACCTTTTATTTTCTCAAGTTCCCTCATAAATTCGAATTTATTAAGTCTATTTTTATTTTTGAGTATTTTTTCAATTTTTTTTGCTTGAGCTAAGTTAATTCCGCTAATTTGTTCAATTTCCCAAAGTGATGGGATGCAAGATATACAAGGAAGGTTTAAGCTTTGATATGATTCTAAATTTGTGGATTTTAAGTTATAACTAAAAACCTTATCTTCGTTATCTTTTGAGATTAAATAAAGACATATTATTAATATCAAAATTTGTGTGCAAAAATATATTTTATCGTTCATATAAAATTATTCGAAAAAATACACTTTTAATTGAATAATTCTTAAATTTTATATACAATTCCTGTCTTAGGTACTCGGCAAAAGTACAGCAGAAAGGTTAAGGGGAAAAAAGATGAAAAAAGTTTCTGTCGTTCTTATCGCGTTTATCGCGATGCTTTGCGTCGCGAGTTTGGCAAATGCGCAAGGTCCCGCGCCTCATTACTCTGGTGGCGTCTATGGTGGTGGCCCAGCTCCGCATTATTCTGGTGCTGGAGTGCGCGTTGTTCCCCGTAATTATGGCGGGAGATTTGCTTCTCGCTATTATGGTGGTCCCGGTCCTATTCCCCATTATTCTGGTAGTGGGAGTTATGGATGGGGGGCGGGACCTGTTCCGCACTATTATGGTAGCGGCGGTGGTAGGCCGTACGTTAACTTAAACATCTATGGTAACCGTGTTGGCGGTTCCGTTGGAATTGGTGGTTTTTATGTTCACTTTTAAGCGTGCTTTTT
>CAKMMH010000164.1 GCA_927798255.1 uncultured bacterium
CCTCTACTCCTTTTGCGACAGTAACTTTTATGATTTTCTTTCCATCTCTTTCAATACCAAGATAGATATCCCCTCCACTTTTATTTAAGAACGCCACAACTTCTCTTTCAAAATTTGAAGTAAGTTCTCATTTATATTCTTCGAAACTATTTTCAACCATTTAAAAATCATCCATCATTAAAAAATCTATTATGTTTAAATGCTTAATCCCATTTCGTGACATATCAAATTTATCTGTCGATATTACATATTTATCAAAATTATCATTTATAGGATTAAATGCATTAAATTCTCTTAATATTGTTTTTTCATTGTCCAATATATATGAAACTTGAATATACTTTTTCTTTCGGCCTTTCTTAACAACAAAATCTATCTCACCATTATAAGTCTTCCCAACATAGACTTCATAATCAAAGGCTAATAATTGATTATAAACTAAATTTTCAAGCCTAGCTCCCAAATTTAAATTAATATCAGCTTCATTTATCTCAATCATGCTAAAATCAGTTGCATAATATTTCGAAAGACTAGAAAGAACTTTTTTCCCTTTAATATCAAAACGATTAACTTTATTTATAATCAAAGACTCAAGAATATTATCGATATAATTATAAACAGTTTCTGTTGCAACATTTCTCCCTTCACTCTTTAAAAATTTTACGATGGAATTTGCAGAAAAAATATTTGATGTATTTAGTAGTAAATATTTTAAAATACTATTTAACAAATTTATATTTTGAATATTAAATCGTTGAAAAATATCCCTAGATATAATTGATGCATAAAGATCTTTTAAGTATATTAGCGTTTCTGATTCACTGTTAAAATTAAATCTTTGTGGCATTCCACCAAATTTTAAATAATCTTCAAATAAATCTTTGTCTTGAAATTTTCCTTTTTGCTTTGAATATTCTACATATTCTTTATATGTAAATGGCATTATTTTAAACTGGACAAATCGTCCAGAAAGTAATGTTGAAATATCACTTGAAAGCAATTTACCATTTGAACCTGTAATAAAAATACTTGAATCAAAATCTACTCTAAATGAATTAATAGCCTTTTCAAAATTCTTTACATTTTGCACTTCATCAAAAAATAAATACATCTTTTTGTTTTTAACGATTTTACTTTTTACATAATTATATAAATCTATCTCATCTTTTATATTTGAATATTCTAGGCTTTCAAAATTAACATATATAATTTGTTCATTAGAAACATCAGTGTTATCCTGTATCTCACTAATTATTTCATTAAGGATAACTGATTTTCCAACACGACGCATACCTAATAGTACCTTTATTAGGTCTGATTCATAAAATGGTCTTATTTTTTTTAAATAAATTTCTCTTTTTAACATATATTATTAGATTACTATTTAACTTTTTTCGTTGCAAGTGTAAAAACTTTTAAAATTTTTAAGTTTTTTCGTTTGAGAAGTAAAAACTTTAAATTTTCTAAAGTTTTTTAAGTTCTACTAATATGGATAACCACATTTCTTTTCCCTAAAAATTTTCCAAAATTTTATATTCTTCACCTTAGTTTTCACATCAGTTTACACCTTAGTTTTTTTTCATAATTATCTAATAATTTCATGGTATTATAAAAATTTACTAGGGTTATAATACAATTCTTAATCCTAGTTAACCCTAGTCTTAACCCTAGTTTTTTTAAATTATCTAATAAATTCAGCCTGTTAAAATGATTTACTAGGGTGATAGTTTTTTAATTTTTTCACCTTAGTTTTTCTTGATTATCTAACAATTTCACTCTATTACCAGCATTTACTAGGGTGATAATTTCTCCATTCTTAACCCTAGTTACACCCTAGTTTTCACCCTAGTTTTTCACCCAAAAATTTTTATATTATCCTATAATTTTAAATTATTATATGAATTTACTAGAATGAAAAAATTTATATAAATTTTATAAATTCATTATTATTTTTCTTAATAATCTCTGGATAGTGTCTATACAGTGTCTTATTAGTGTCTTAGTAGTCTCACGTTAGTATCGAAATCGTGGCATTTTAGTATACTTATAATATACCACAAGACCTCATTAATTGGCACATACGCCATATTACTATCTTATTACATTTATTAAATTTTTATCCTTAATTAATGAATTTGGCTAGTTTTTTTAAGCCACTTATTAAAACTGCTTATAAATTTATCTCCTTCCCTTCAATATTTTGAAGCATATTTAGAAATTCTAGAATGTAAATAAATTTCTAATGTATTTTCAAATTCAAAAATTTACTCTCCTATTTTATCTCCTTTATTACCATTTCCATCTTCATCTTTCACATATTACAGTTTTGCCTTTGTGATGCCATCTAAGTAAATTTTTATTAAGTCGTTTTCCATTGAGATTGGAATATAGCCATTTGAAAAATTTAGGAATTATTCAATGATAGGATGTTATGGTTGTGTAATGAAAAATAAGTGTCAACGTTGCATTCCACAAAGTTTTTTATGGTTCAATGATGTAACTGCGCCACCACCAGTTTGTATAGAAAATGGAAAGAATTTAGGACTAACAGATTTGCTTAATTATAAAAAGTTGTTAAATGAAAAATTGAATGAAAATCAAAATTAATGAGTGAGTTTTTATGAATAAATTATGTTATTTAAAGAATGGTTTATTGTACAGAAAAGAAAAAGACTTTATATTACTATGTGATTGTATTAATTTATTAGACTACGAGTTACCTTTAGAATCTTATTCACTTTTAAAGAATTTAACATTAGGCTGTGATATATCAACTATCAAAAATGAAGTGTTACTAAATATAATTTCTGATTTTAAAGATATGCATTGGTTAAGTTTCAAAAAAGAGGAGAAGGTTTTAAAATATCAATCAGATATAAGTCTTTCATATGACGAAAAGGAGTTTTTTTAATTATTTTTGTTGTTTAACTTTAATATAATAGAAGGATTATTTATGATGCATTACATTGTTACATTTATGCCATATTTTAAAAAAATTGTTATTAAAGAATTAAAGAAAATAGATGAAAACTTAAATATTATAACTGAATTTACACCTGAAATTATACTTATTGAAACTTCAAAAACGCAGAAAGATTTTACTAATGATTTATTAGAATCAAATCCAATTTTTATTAAACATATAGCCCCTGCAAGTAAAATAATACCATCATTAAAAACAAAAGATGAAGTAAAAAAGTTGCTTCCTAATATCGTAGAAGAATTAGTAAGTATAGATAAAGGGACTTTATTTTCTGTACAAACAAGAATAGTTGTGGGAAAAAGCTTTGGGTTGGATTATAATTCAAAAGATATTGAAGTAATTTTAGGTGAGCATTTTTGCGAAGATGAAAAAAGAGGTGAACCTTTTTTTTCTGATAAAGAATTGCTAAATAATGATGATGTTAATATAATTTCTGTTTTTATAACTCCCCAAAATACATATCTTGGATTTTCAAAAGCAAAAGAAAACTTAAATTTTCATGATAATGAGGCTAGAATTTGTTCACATAAAGGGAAAAGAGAGGTATCTCGTGCAGAAAACAAATTAAAGGAAGCTATTTCTAAGTTTTCATTAAAGCTAGAAGGTGGAAAGGCATTAGATATTGGAGCAGCGCCTGGCGGATGGACAAAAGTTTTAGTTGATAATGGGTATTTTGTAATAGCAGTGGATCCTGCGGAGCTATTTGATAATGTCAAATGCTTAAAAGAAGTTACTCATTTAAAATCTAAAATTGAAGATTTAAAATTTGAAAATGAATTTGATATCATCGTAAATGATATGAATTTGGAGCCAGCTGATTCTGCAAGAGTAATGGTAAATTTACATAAAAGCCTAAAGGAAAATGCAAAATGTGTTTTAACTGTAAAACTTCCATTTAATCCAGAGAAAGGAATTTTAGAGGCAAAAGAAGTTTTAAAGGATTATTATGAGATTCTTAATATAAAAAATTTATTTCATAATAGACAAGAAGTAACCATGCTTCTTAAGAAGAAAAATGTTTAGTTACCAAAAACTTTTTGTTGACAATATGTAACAAAATATTGTGTACATTTATATCACACTCTTTATAAGCTTCCCTGCGACACTTCCTGTCACAATTCTCATCACACTTTCTTTTGATGTTTCAAAAGATAAGAAATTTATACTTCCATACCAAACTATTTTTTCATCAATGA
>CAKMMH010000165.1 GCA_927798255.1 uncultured bacterium
GAAAGGGCTAAGGTTAAAGATTTATGTCATAAATATAATTCACTAAGTCCTAATTAAAGAGAAAAAGAACATGAAGTGATAAAAAAAATTCTTGGAAAAACTAAAGAACATTTTAGAATTCATCCAAGTTTCTGGTGTGATTATGGATATAATATAGAAATAGGTGAAAACTTTTTTCAAATTATAATTTAGTAATTTTAGATTGTGCAAAAGTTACTTTTAGTTACAACGTTGCAATCGGTCCAAATTGCGGATTCTACGCAGTAGGGCATCCCCTAGCTCCTAAAGAAAGGCAAAAAGGATTAGAGTATGCACTTCCTATTACTGTTGGAAATCCTCGCAGAGTGATAAGGAAAATTTAATTTTAAAAAGATTAAAAAAGAATAAAGAAAAAATGAAATTAATCTATTGGTAATTGTGGCTTTTAATTTGTGGTTACAATCGTAACCACAAATTAAAAAATTTAGTGAAAAGAGTTTTCCTTTACGCCCCTTTCATCTTATCTAAGAACTCTCTATTATTCTTAGTATCTTTCATCTTATCTTGTAGCCATTCCATAGCTTCTACAACACTTAATGGATTAATAACTTTTCTAAGTACCCACATCTTTTGAAGTGTTTCATCGTCAAGAAGAAGCTCCTCTTTTCTTGTTCCTGATTTATTAATGTCAATTGCAGGGAATACACGTTTTTCAACAAGTTTTCTGTCTAGAACTAGTTCCATGTTACCAGTACCTTTGAACTCTTCGAAAATAACTTCATCCATTCTTGAACCAGTGTCTATTAATGCAGTACCAATAATTGTTAAACTTCCACCTTCTTCAATGTTTCTTGCAGCACCGAAAAATCTTTTTGGTTTTTGAAGAGCATTTGAATCAACACCACCAGAAAGCACTTTTCCACTTGGTGGCACAACTGAGTTATAAGCTCTTGCAAGTCTTGTAATTGAGTCTAATAAAATTACAACATCTTTTTTATGTTCTACAAGTCTTTTTGCTTTCTCAATAACCATCTCTGCAACTTGTACGTGACGCTGAGCTGGTTCATCAAATGTTGAGCTTATTACTTCACCTTTTACTGAACGTTCCATATCTGTTACTTCTTCAGGACGCTCGTCAATTAATAAAACTATTAGCACAACTTCTGGATGATTCTCCGTGATTGCATTTGCAATGTTTTGAAGAAGAATTGTTTTACCAGTCTTTGGAGGTGCAACAATAAGCGCACGTTGTCCTTTTCCAATAGGTGAGAATAGGTCGATAATTCTTGGAGAAAATCCTCCTTTTTGACTTTCAAGGTTTAATTTTTCTTGAGGATAAATCGGAGTTAAGTTATCAAATAAAGTCTTTTTCTTTAAAACTTCTACTTTGTCATCATTTACTGAATTTACTTTTAATAATGCAAAATAACGCTCGCCCTCTTTTTCTCTTGGTGGACGAATTTGCCCTTCGATTGTATCACCTGTTTTTAATCCAAAACGTCTAATTTGAGCAGGAGATACGTAAATATCATCAGACCCTGGTAAGTAGTTATAATCAGGGGCTCTTAAAAATCCAAATCCGTCAGGTAAACATTCTAATACACCTGAGCCATATATGTTTCCATTTGATTCTGCTTTTGCAGTTAAAATACTAAAGATTAAATCTTGGCGTCTCATGTTATTTGCGCCTTCAATGTCGAACTCCTCAACAAGCTTCATTAGCTCTTCGGTTTTTAATTTTTTTAATTCACTTAGATTCATGATTAATTATTTCCTTTATTGATAAATTATTTTGAATTTTAAAATTTAAGATAAAAAGATTTTTTAAGATAAATTTGATAATAAAGCACTTCTTTTTTTCTTATGTTAAACCTTATTATCTTAAAGATTAATTAAACCCTATAAAAATTTTTATATTGATTTACAAGCCTAGTTTAAAACTTAAATTATCAAAAATTAGTGATAAACAAAATTGTACTTTTTTAAGAAAACTGCTTTAAGGTACTAAATGTTTTTGAATTTACTAATTTGGATGCTTAAAATTACAAAAAAGCTTCTAAAAATAAAAAAAATTTAAATTTAAGTTTAAATAATCGAAATATCTTAAGAAAAAGATTTTACTTTTTAAGATTTATTACACTCCCTTAAGAATTTCTGGTTTAATATATCTTAAGGGCATTACCTCCTGGCTTAGTTAATATTAGCACTAAGCACTCATAAAACATATTATATGATATGTTAAAAAATTTTTTAAGTCAAGGAGGGAATATTTTTAAACATTTATCCCATTAGAATTTTGACTAAATCTTGCAAGTCCAGATTTTCTTAAGGTATCAATTAAATTAAGAATATTTTTTTGCGCTTCAAAAATTTGATTTGGAGTTTTGTTTTTTAAATTTTTTAAATCATCTTTTACCATCTCTTGTTTTCTATCTGACATGTTTGAAAAAAATATGTCTCTTATGTCATCTTGTGCTTCACAAAGTGAAAGAACTAAGTCGTTATGGTTTGCCTTTGTTACGATGATTTGTAAACTTTTATTATCTAAATCTTTTATATCATTAAATGAAAAATGTTCTTCGTGATATTTTTGAATTAATTCTGGCGCCTTTAATGCAATGCTATTTAAAATGACTTCTCTTTTATCTTCAGGATATGTTTCTAAAATATCAATTGCAATTTTTAAACCATTAACATATTCATCTTTTGACTTAGGAGCTTCTAATATTTTATTATCGTTTTGAGCTGCTTTATTCATAAAAAATAATCCTTTTTAAATAGTTTCTTATATTTTATAACCACCTTTTCTTTTTGAAGAATACTAGCATTGCTATACAGATTGCAACCATTGAAATAGAAACAATCCAAAAGCCCAATTCATTATGTAAAAGTGGCATAACATCAAAATTCATTCCATAAAGCCCGACAATTACATTTAATGGAACGGCAATTGTCGTAATTATCGCTAAAATTCGCATAATGTCACCAAGACGCACATTCACCATCGCAAGATATGCATCACGAATTGATAACACGTCAGAAACTTGCTTTTCAATTGTTTTTGAAATATCTGCCGCATGGTCTCTTATATCTCTAAAGTATTTTTTCATTGCTTTATCTGATGTTATGTCATCAGTGTATTCAATTTTTTGAGTTACAAGTTCTTGGTCTTTACTTAACTGCCTTAGGTAAGTAAGTTTTCTTTTGATTTGCAAGATGTATGAAATTTGAAATTCTTCAGTATCTTCAATAGCTAAGTCTTCTAGCGTGTCGATTGTTTCATCAAACTCAGAAAGCCCTCTTAAAAATCTATCAATTAACACATCAACTAATCTATAGAATAAATAAAGAGGGGGAGTAAATTGAGACGTAAACTTATCTTGAGATTTTGATTGCCTTATTAGTGCCTCAACCCAAGGAACAGGAATAGTTTGCACGCTTACTATAAAATTTTTTGAATAATAAATTGCAAGTTTATGAGTTAAATTTTCTTCTTCTGTTTCACGAGTAATGTCTTGGTATTTTACAAGATCGTCCCAGATATCAAGTTTTGATTTTAAGCCTCTAAAAATGGCAAAAATATAAGCCCCGTGATCTTCTATTTTGGGAAAGTGAAGGGGAGTCATACAGTCTTCTACTGATAATTCATGGAGCTTAAAAAATTTTGCAACTTCTGGAAGCTCAGCGGTATCTTCAATTTGAACATTTACCCAATAAAAGTCGGATTGTTTTTTAGAAAGACTTGAAAGCTTATTTGAAACCTCAAAAGTACCGTCTTGTTTGTAGAAAAATATTGTAACTGCCATAAACTTTTAACTTACCTAATATATTAAAAATTTTTAAATTGTTTCTAAAAAAGCTTCGTAATATTTTAAAATGCTTCATAATTTTGGACAAGATATAACTTTTTTAAGTAATAATACTTGATTTTTATTAAAAATATTGTGATACTACTTGCGTTAAAATTCCTTATTTGGCTATGTAGCTCAGCTGGTTAGAGCGCGGAACTCATAATTCCGAGGTCGGTGGTTCGAGCCCACCCATAGCCATTTTTTTTGCCATTTTCTTTGGTCATTTTCTTTGGTCATTCTTATCGGGTTACACTTTTTACCTTTTTTGATTTTTTCTTTATTCTCATTTTTTAAAAAGTTAATTTGTTTATTTTTTGATTTTACTATTTCTTAATATTTTT
>CAKMMH010000166.1 GCA_927798255.1 uncultured bacterium
GGATATCTTTTTAATCTTTTTTGTTATCCTTTTTTACCACCTTTTTGAAGGTACTCTTTAATACTACCTTCTAAAGTTGGAATATTAACATCTAACTGATTAAATGGTATCTCGATTCCTTCACTTACAAATTTCTTGTAAATCTCTTGATGAAGCTCATTTTTTAAACTTGCAACATCATCATATATCGACCAAAACAATAGCTCAAAATCTAAAGAACTAGCACCAAACTCTTTAAATATAACTATTGGTTTAGGCTCTTTTAAAATATTTTCCTTTGCTTGCGCTATTTCAAGAAGTACCCTTATAACTTTATCAATATCTGAGCCATACGCAACACTTACCGCCACAGCAGACCTAACATTTCTACTTGAAAGCGTCAAATTCGTAATTTTTGTTGCTGCTATCTCACTATTTGGAACTATTACTTCAGTCTTATCAAAAAGCTCAATTATCGTTGCTCTTAGTCCAATTTTTCTAACAGTTCCCTTTTGTCCTCCTACATCTACGACATCCCCTACTTTTATAGGACGCTCAAAAAGAAGGATTAAACCACTAGCAAAATTATTCACAATATTTTGAAGTCCAAAACCAATTCCAACACCAAGTGCCCCAAAAACTACAGCCAAATTTTGTAAATTAAAACCAACAATTGAAAGCGCAACCACTACACCTATACAAATAGATAAATACCCGATTATCCTATTTATTGAACTTTGCACACCATATTGGACCCTCTTTCTAGGATACACTTCTTCATCTAAAATTCTTTGAATTGCCCAGGAAATAAATATAATTAATTGAAACAATAATAATGCTAAAAAAACTTTTCCTAATGTTATTTCCATTCCTCGAATATTTACGCCAAGAGATAGTAAATTTACAATCGATTTATTAAACGAATCATAACCACCCCATGCAACAAGCACAACACAAATAATCAAAAATGTAACAAGTACATTAATTAATAATGTAAACTTCCTTTGAATATGATATGAATAATTTTTACAAACTTTAAATTTTGAAAGCCAAGAATAATGTAAAAATACAAAAAATCCCTCTTTAAAAAGTATACCTAAAAGCCATATCAAAATTCCACTAAATAAACTTCGTACTGAAGAATCAAATATCTTTAAAGATAATTTTGAAAATCCAAAAAGCTCAGCAACAAATGCTACGAAAGTTAAAACTGCTACTAAATTTAAAAGCGCATCACGACCAATAAATGAATCTTCCTGTTTATACTTATAATTTTTATACTTTAAGCTTAACAATAAAATTATGAAAGATACAAATGCAATATATATCCTAACAACTGGCTCTGGAATATTAATTATAACAAATAATTTGGAAATCAAAAAAGCAATAACTAAAATATTTAGAAACACTTTTCTTGAAGGCTTTTCAATAAAACAAAACACAGCTCTTGCACCACTGATTGCAACTACTAAAAGTAAAATTGATTTTAATAAATTAGGTGTATCTTGCCCATAATAAAAGCCAACGAGTATAGTACTTATAAATAATGATGTAGAAAAAGGTCTTCTAGCTAGTCTTTCTATATTATCTCTTTTCTTATCCTTATGTTTTAATTTTACTAAGAAAAAAGTAATAACAATTGCAAGTAAAATATTAATTATTAGTAATAAAATATACCTATATCCGAAATCAAATGAGAAATATTCAGAAGTCTTTACAACATCTTCTTTTATATAATCATATAGTTCAAAATTAAAACTCTGCCAAAAATCCTTAGTAAAAAAAGATAAATCTGTCTTTGTAAAAACATCTTTCTTATAATCCACAAGGGTTGTATCAATATCTCTTAAAATATTTTTAATTTCTGTTTGAAAAGAAGAAAATTCTGTCTGAGTAACTAAAAGTGGCTTTTCTATTTTTTCTATGTCATTTAATGCATTAGTAATATTTTTATTTGCATCTACAAATACATCTTTTATGACATTATATTCTCTAAAAAAATCACTTCGCCATTTTTGCCAATTTTCTTTTATTGATTGCCATTCCTTTTTAGTATCATTTAACATTGTAATTTTTGACGTATATTCTGAGATATCATTATCAACATTCTGTGAAAACTCTTTAATTGCAATACCTATTTCATTTAACTTATTGTATTGAGCATATTTTGACTCAGTTGTTTGTAAGTATACACTTTTTAATGAATCAAATGTTTCTTTATCTTTTTTTAATTTTTCTTTTGAACTTTCTAAAAATTTTTCAAAACTTGAAATAGTTTCTAAAAGAGAATTGTACTTATCCATTAACTCATTTGCTTTTGGAGCTAACTCTGCAGCATTTGATATCGTATCAACAGGAGGCGTTTCTTGCTGCTCTATAGCTTCTTCTTGTGAAAAAGCATTTTTTATTAAATAATTATTAAAACAACTAAAATTAATAAAGAAAAAAAAGAGTAATAAAAACTTTAATAATGTTCTAAAATTTTTACAAAATACATTTTTCATAATTAGATAACCTATATTAATTGAACTTAAACAGTTTAATTTAACTTAAATCCCCAATAATCAGGGTCTTTTAAAATGATATTAGCTGCTACAAATTTTGCAACATATCTTCTTGTTTGTTCACGAAAAAGATTCTTAATTCCCCAAAAATTGTTACTTCCTGCTCGACCAATTGTTCTATTTACAGTACCAGTCCCTGCATTATATGCAGCAAGCGCTAAAAGCCAATCATTGTATGTTTCATATAAGTCTTTTAGGTGCTTTGCAGCGGCAATAGTAGAAAGCACTGGGTCTTTTCTTTGGTCTTCTAAGAAATTTACTGTAAGACCATAAAGCTCCCCTGTTGACTTCATAAATTGCCACATTCCGGTAGCTCCAGAACGACTTACAGCATCTGGATTATACATACTCTCAATAAGTGCTACGATTGCCAGCTCCCCTGGAACTCCATTATCCTCAAAAACTTTTCTTATCATTGGTTCAAATTTTACTCTGTTATTTAAAGCATATAAAATGAACTTTCTATCCTGTTTAAGGTAATAATTAAGCTCTCTTTTTATATCATCATTTAATTCAAGCTCTGGTTTTGGAAGTTTTTCATTAGAAAAGTGCTCATTTGCTGCAATTTTCATATATCTTTCATAATAAATATCATCACTACTTTTCTGAGTATTATAAAAACCACAGGCAGAAAGGCCAAGTAAGATTAAAATAACAATTAATTTATACATTTTCTTCATATTTAAAAAATAAAGAGAAACCTTTTATTCTAAAGAAACATCTCAATATTAAGAGGATAAGGCTTATAAGCCATTTAAAATCAGTATAATTAAACAAGTTTACATAATTTATAAAATTTTGCAACTTAGACTAAGGAAGACTCTGATGAAAAAGATTAAGAATTCCAGTATATTACCAATTTTATTACTTTGTTCATGTTCTCTTTATACGCAGAAACAAGATACAAGTGAACAAACATATATGAATAACTACAATCAAAATGGCATGATCGCTATTTCAGAAAGTTTACCTACTATTAAAAGCGATTTATCACCTCAAATAGTTACATTTTTAGCAGCTGATAATAAAATTGATGGCAACTGGCTTCTTGTTGACACGAGAAGAAGGACTTTAAGTATAAAAAATGGAGATACAACATTAGATACAATAGCTATACAAGGTAATATGGGAGTTAGGCCTGGAATGTATAGCGTATTTTACAAAGAAGAATCTCCTCTATGGTATGCAACAGATAATTATTACTACAGTAGAAACATGACTCCACCAGAACAATTCTCAAAAGAAAGATATGTTAAAGGTGCTCTTGGAAATTTTGCGATTTTCCTAAGTGAAAACATAGCTATACATGATAGCAAAATTAGCACATTTGATGTTCAAGGATTAAGAATAGACAGTAACGATATTAAAAAAGTTTATTCATCTCTTAAATCAGGCGCATTAGTTAGAGTATATTAATCATTTTTATATTTTTGACAGTTAGCCACTCTTTTAAATCTGATATCTGCATTCTGCTGTCAGCTACCAGCAATCAGACACGAGAAGCCTGAAACCCGACACCAAAAATCTGTTTTGAAATCTATTAACTAATA
>CAKMMH010000167.1 GCA_927798255.1 uncultured bacterium
AAAGCATACTCTAATTCGTTCCAGTTTTTTTCTTCAGCCTTTTTGGTTACAAATATATAAATCCTATCATTTTCTTCATTCAAATATTTACAATATTTTGATATCAAAGCTTCTTGAATAAACTTTGTATCGCAATAATCATTTTTATTATTATCAAAATAATACCTACAAACTTTATAATCACTTGTTCCTAGAAAAGAAATGAAAAGATTAGCCATTGATTTACCTATTTTTAAATATCATAAATACACATAGATATAAAATATCAATGTTTAAATTAAACATAAATAGTTATTTTATGTATCAACGTTGATAGTGTAAACATTTTTAATAAATGCCTAACCTTAAAAATATAACTTTCATCAGTCATTTTCGAGATTAGCTAAGAAATTTGTAATATCATTTATATATTTACTAATATTATGCTGCATAGTTGAAATTTTATAATCACTTTCATTAAAATGATTGACTATATTTCTTATATCTTTTAATTCTTTATAGCTTTTCAAGATATCGTTATTATTTAATTTAACTAAGATTTTCTTGATACTATTAATTAAAGTATCATCACTTTCATTATCTTTATTACAATAACTCGAAATCGCACCATTTATTTTACTTTCAACTTCATGCTGTTTTAATAAAACATTATTACTATCAGAAAATTTAAACCCATTATCATTTAAGAATTTTTGCATAAATGATAAAAAAGTTTGCTGTGTAATTGTTATAGCTTGTTGATAAAGATTATGTTCTATGCACCATTTAGCTAAATACATATCTGCATTTGATGCATCAGTTGGAAATTTATAAAATGTATCCTTTATATCTTTTAATAAAGAACTTTGTATTTGATATCTTGGATTGTTATCTAATGAATCATTTTGAACAATATTTTTTTGTATATATTCTATACTTTTATGTATATTAGATTTATGACAAAGATGTAAGCTTTGAGAAAAACCATCAATATTTTCAAATAACTTACTTAGTTCTATATCATAACGAGCATCGTCGCTTTCATCCTTTATCGCATTAATTTTTTTTCTTTTTAATATATTGTTAATCTTATCCGCTTTTCCAGATACATTGAATGAATCTAAAGCTATAGACCAATCAAATAGATGATCAAAAAGAGATAATTCATATACTGGAGCAATATTATTTTCATCTCTTGCGTCATAAGCACCATAGTTTATATGTTTTATTGTTATATTCTTTTGAATTTTTGCAAAATTTAACAAATAGCATGAAAGCATAGGTATAAATCTAAAGGCATGTGTTATATCAAGATATATTTCATCTCCTTCCTTAATCTCAGCATTTACAATATTAAAAATTTCCCAGAGTTCATCTTCTGTTTTTCCACTTTTTATAAGAACAAATTGAACATTTTTAAATTTTTGAAGTTTTTCATTTAGTCTAGAATAATTTGATAGTATACCATCTTGAGGAGAATTTTGTGTTTCCTTAGTATAAAAGATTCTTATCCTTTCGTTTTCTTCATGCCAATCTTTACAATAATAGCTTATTAATGTCTCTTGTATAAAATCCGTATTATAAATATTATCATTCAATTTATATAAACAACTAGCGTATTTACCTGTTCCTAAAAATGATATAAAAAGCTTTCCCATGATATTTTCCTAAATATTAATAATCCGTTATAACTTATTAATCAAATAAGTGGCACATTATAAAGCATATCATTAATTCCACAATCAGCAAAATTTGCACTAAATAGTATTATATTACCTTATCTTTTTTAATCAGAACACAAAAAATCTTCCATATTATTTGGCGTTATTACTTCAAAACTAGAATTAGCATATTTTTCTTTAAATATTTTTGGCTCTTTTGCTTTTGCCTTATCATTCCATTTAATTTCAAATGCTGTCAAATGTCCGTTCCATTCTTCTATATAATCTATTTCTTGCTGAGTTTTAGTTCGCCAAAAATAAGTATGTGGGGCTTTAGCCGAGTAGGCATTGTGCTTCATTCTTTCTGAAATTATAAAGTTTTCAAATAAGGCCCCGACATCTAAACGTGATGTTATATCTGAAAAATTTGCAATAACAGCATTTCTAATGCCATTATCATAAAAATAAATTTTTCTACTACTTTTTAATTCATTTCGTAAATTGCGACTAAACGACGGTAATCTAAAAATAATAAAAGCTTGTTCAAGTATTATTATATATTTTTCTACTGTTTTACTATCTAAAGCACAAATTTGCCCTAGCTCATTAAATGAAACTTGAGAACCAACCTGAAAAGCTAATGCCTGTAAAAGCTTTACAATTTTATCGTGTTTGTTAATTCTATCAAATTGTAAAATATCCTTATATAAATAACTATCAGCTAAAAGCTTTATTAACTCTATTTCATTTCCTTGATTCACAACAATATCTGGATAATATCCATATACTAAACGATGTGAAAGCATTCTTTTTTCTTCAATAAGTCCATGTTCTTTACACATTTCTTTAAATGAAAATGGAAATAATTGATATTCTAACTTTCGCCCTGTAAGAGGTTCATTCACATTTTGTGATAATTCAAATGAAGAACTTTCCGTAGCAATTATTTGAACTTGAGGTATTTCATCTGCAATAAGTTTTAACTTTAATCCAATATCTTTTATACGCTGTGCCTCATCAATAATTAAAAACTTTTTATTACCGATAATAGCTTTTAGCTTCGTTGAAGATACTGTTTCAAAAAGTGATCTAACATCTATTTCATCTGCATTTAACCACATCACATCATCTTTGTTTTCAAAAAGAGCTTTTAATAATGATGTTTTTCCTACTTGTCTAGCACCTTTTATAATAATAGCTTTATTAGAATTAAGTCTCTTTAAAATTATTTCTGACAGGTCTCGTTTAATCATTTTTTAAATCTCTTATATTTAGAAAAATTAATAACTTATTAAAATTTATTACATTATTGGATTAGATTCCAAATTTATCATGATATTTTCGGAATTAATTCCAAAAAATCAATATTTTAAGCTAACTATCTAATATGATAACAAAAATATTCGTAAAATATAAGCAAATATTAACAACTAATTTCATTTTTATATATTTTCGGAATAGATTCCAAATTTATCATGATATTTTTGGAATTAATTCCAAAAAATTAACATTTTAAGATAACTATCTGATATTAAACAATAATATTCATAGAAATATCGCGTATTATTAGTTAATAAAATTAATATTGTCACATAAAAAATAACCAATCCTATTTTACTATATAAAAATTCCTCAAAGTTTTTTATACTTAGCTGTGGTTATATACTTTTAAACACTAATCATAAAATCGTAATTAAGATAAAAAGCCTTAATAGAAATAGGATAAAAATATTATAAGGAACTATGAGTAATCTTTTTAGCATTTTTCAAAAATATCACGCTATAGTCTTTTTTGATACTGAAACCACAGGCCTATACGCAAAACGTGACAAAATTATAGAATTAGCAGCAATTAGAGTCGAATATCAAAAAGATAATTCTCTAATTATAACAAAAAAAATTAATGATTTTATAAAACTACCACATGGAAACAAAATTCCAACAGAAATCATAAAACTTACAAAAATTACTAACGAAACTTTAGAAAATCAAGGTATCGATGAAATAAACGCTATAAAAAATTTTTCATCACTTATAAATGATAAAAATACCACAGTGCTCATAGTCGCATATAACGCTCAATTTGATTTAGGATTTCTTTACGAAACTATGACTCATTACAGGCAAGAGCCATTTATTACTTATCTAAACAATGCTGATTACCTTGACGCCTTAACTGTGTACAAAGATAGGTATCCTTATCCTCACAAACTTATTGATGCAATTAACACATACAAACTTCAAAATAAGGTAAAAAACTCTCATAGAGCTATCGATGATGTCATGGCACTATTTGAAGTTTTCAAGGCGATGAACGATGAAAAATCTAATTTACTTAGCTATGTAAATAAATTTAGTTTTAATCCTAAGTATGGAATAAGAGGACAAAGAATAAGTAAAGTAAAATATTTTCCTCAAAGCTAACACTTATTTAATAAGCAATTATTTT
>CAKMMH010000168.1 GCA_927798255.1 uncultured bacterium
GTCTTTCTTATTATCTTTCCTCATAGCATTTTACTTTCATTGTTTCATAATTTTTAGCAATCCTTAAAATTTTTCGTACTTATACACTAAATTCATCTTTATAACTATCTTGATTTATTAAATATATTAAAAATGTTAAAAAATTGTAAAAAAAATGTAAAAAATTAGCAACGATTTTGTAAAAGTTACATCATATAGGTAAAAGATAGGGAAGTATGTCGTATTAACAATAAATAAGGAGGCAATATATGAATATAATGAACGAGCTAGAATTAGAAGTGTTTGAAAAAGAGAATATAACATGTCATGATGTAGAGAATCTTTATAGTGAGTATATGGAAGGAGATCTTCCAATTAGCCTTGCAGATAGACTAAGAGAACATATTTGCGAATGCCCTCAATGTCAAGATTTTGCTTATCTATATACTCAGGTAATAGATGTTGCTTCACAAATTAAAGATACTATTACACTATCAGATGATGTTAAGAATAGACTTCATGAAAGATTAAATAAGGAATTAGGGTTAAATCTTCCAATAATTACGACTGATAGAAAATAGTTTTAGGATTAAATTTTCTATGTCAAGCAAGGAAGAATTAGAAAGAATTGATAAAGAGTTAGCAAAAATTCTAAAGGCTCGTTTAAAAGCATCAAGAGAAGTTATAACCTCTAGTAATAATTTAGTGAGTCTTGAGCGAGAGCTTCGATATATTTTTGATAATTATTTTAATGATGACTCTAGACAATTTGCTGATGTCTTTTATAACTCAGTTCTTTGCGTTTGCAATAGTTATAGTTATGTAAATGATGATAATAACAATGTTATAGTTAAAAAAGTTATTAATGCACTTAGAGAGACTTTTAAAAGTTTTCCAGATAATGAGAAAGTTGTTTGTCAAGGAGTTGAGGGGGCATATTCTCAAATTGCAGCTGATAAATTATTTAAGGTTTCAAAGTTATTATTTGCGAAAAACTTTGAAGACGTTTTTTTAGCAATAAATAACAATGAAGCAAGATACGGTGTTATTCCAATTGAAAATAGCACTGCAGGTTCTGTTACTAAAGTTTATGATTTAATGATGAAATATAATTTTAGTATTGTACGTTCTGTTAGACTTAAAGTTGATCATAATCTTCTAGTAAAACCAGGGACAAAAATAAGTGATATTAAAACTATTACATCTCATCCGCAAGCTATTGCTCAATGTGCTTCTTTTTTATCAAAATATCCTAACATTAATGTTGTACCTTGTGAAAATACAGCAGTTGCTGCAAAAAAAGTATCTGAATCAGAAGATAACTCCATTGCTTCTATTTCTTCAAGTAGTTCTGCATCACTATATAAGCTTGAATCTCTCTTTGAAGCAATTCAAGATGAAGGTAATAATCACACGCGTTTTATTTGCATCAGTAAAGAATTAGAGATTTACCCAGGGGCAAATCGTACGAGTGTAATGTTATCAATTCCTCACAAACCAGGTGCATTGTATAATGTTATTTCATATATAAATTCATTTGGTACTAATATGACAAAACTTGAAAGCAGACCAATACCTAATAGAGATTTTGAGTTTATGTTTTATTTTGATTTAGAAACAGATGTTTATTCACCAAATTTTATAAAACTTTTAAATGGCTTACATTCAATGTGTGATACCCTTCGTTATCTTGGAAGTTATAGTGAGATTATCTAAGAAAACACTGATTAATGCAAAATTTTAGTTGCCCCTTGTGGAATATTTAGCGTTTACCTAATAAAACAACTTTAATTTACCTTCTTTTTTGCCAAAACTATATATCTTTTAGGCGCATGATAACCTTCAATCGTAAGTCTAGGGTTATCTTTATCTAGGAAATCTTCTAGGCTTTCAAATGTTGCATCTTTTGTTTTATGTTGTTCATTAAATGTAGTAGGAAATAATGTACTTTCTTTTAATATTTCAAAATTAGATATTTCAAGCCATCGTTTTAAACAAGAAGGTGTAGGAAGGAACCATACATTTCTCATTTTTTGATAAGTTTTAGGACAAAGTGCAATAGGTTCTTTATTGTCATAAACAATGGTTTCTAAAATTATTATCCCATTTTTATTTAATGCTTTGTAACATTCATTTAACATTAATAGTGGATTTCTTTGATGATAAATAACCCCAAGACAAAAAATAACATCAAAAAATTTATTAAATATACTAAAATTTTCTGCTTTTACAGGTTCATGGACTATGTTTTCAATTTTTAGAAATTTTTGAAGAAGTTTAAATTGAAAATAGTTTTTAGGTCCAGGTTCAGCATTGATTATTAATTTAGGATTAAATTTTGATAACCTAAAACTAAAATATCCGTTATTTCCACCGATATCTGCTACAATTTTATTTTTTAAATCAGGTATAAACTCTTTTAGTCTATTAAATTTATAAAATGAGTTCCATTCACTTTCAATAGTGTAATCAAGAATTTTGTACGGGCCAATTCTCCAAGGAGAAAGAAGATGTATTTGATTAGTTAAAAGAGAAAGTTTTTTAGAGGATAATTTTTTTGAATTATCTATACTCTCAATTTTTATAACATCATCTTCTATATTAATTTTTGATGATATATCAAATTTTATTTTTGAAAATTTATAAAATTCTTCAAAAGATTGAGAAAGTATATATTTCTTCTTAAATTCTGTTCTTAATACTTTTAATGATTTTTGATCAATAAAATCTTTATATTCTTTTAATATATCCATAAATAATAATTATTTTCTTAGTTTCATTTCTATAGTTCTAACTTTTTTCTGACCAGTAAAATCAACTTGAGTTTCAGTGATTATGATTTTATCTTGTAAAATATCTGTAATGACACCATTATTTAATCCGATATTCGCGCCTTTCTCAACAAAAAAACCTTTTCCATCTGCATCTTCGATAACTGCTTTTGGAATATCCCCACTTGATATAATAGCGGTTAACTTTAATTTGCTAATATCGAATTTTTCTAAAGGAGTAGCATCTTTATCTACTTTTTCATCTTTTGAATTGTTGTTGCTAGCATCGTATCTTACAAATGGGTCTCTTTTTCCACGTGAATTGTAAGCGTACAAGTGCTTATTATCTTTTAAATTAATTGGTGGCTTTGTATTATTTTTAGTAGGTTTGTTTGAATTATCTAAGCTTTTTCCTACTTTAATTTTGATTTCGTTAATTTTATCGCTAAATGCTTTACTATTAACTACACTTGTAATTGCGTTTTGGGGATTTTCCTTGAAAGTTCCGAAAAACAAGTTTAATGCATAAATACCAAGAATTAAAATTACAACAAGAATACCAATGATAAAAATAATTACATTTCTTTTCATAGTTAGTAAAAGTTAAAAATTATAAAAATTATAATAAAATCAAGTATATTTTATATTAAACATAATAATTTTTGCAAGGATTAAAAAGTTATTGAGATAAAAAATAACTTTACTAAGATATTGTAATTTGTTACACTCAAAAATGCTTCACAGCTATGTGATTCTATTAATTATGAGTAGATGATAAGAATTAAGGGTAATTTTTAGTTATTTTGTTTTAGATAAAAAAAATCCTTTCTCTAATTAGTTAATTTATGGAAATTTTTGGTCATATCTTTGTTTCCTTAAGTTTATTTTTATAGGTGGGTTGCTAATAAAGATTATTTTTTTGATTAGTCTATATTAGCAACCCACCTTAATTACTAAAAAATACGGTTTCTCTGCGTATGAAGCGCAGCGTATTTCTTTGGTACTAAGGTAAAACGAAAGGAGCGCTAATATGGCGAAATTTTCCAGCAATTCTAGCAACACTTCTTCCTATTTCTTTATTGACGAAGGGAGCGATGCTATCGAGTACTTGGCCGGAGGCAGCGTCGATCCGAGTTGCGAAAGCAACAAAGACGATGAATGCGAAGTCGAAGATGACTCGGACGATGGCGAGTACGAAGCCGATGAGAACGACCCAATGGTTCGCTAATTTTTCGGGGACCTAGAGTTCGGTGTTCGCATCCTATGCGATTTCCGTCGCTCCGTACATAGATTTTGCTAGGCGCCTTGCTAGGCGCACGAATAGGGG
>CAKMMH010000169.1 GCA_927798255.1 uncultured bacterium
TCAAAAATTCGTTATGGAAAAGTTATTATTTTAACAGATGCAGATGCTGACGGAATGCATATAGCAACACTTCTTATGACATTCTTTTATCGTTTTATGCGTCCATTAATTGAAGAAGGACACTTATATTTAGGTTTGTCTCCCTTATATAGAGTGCGAGTTGGCGCTGGTGCTAAACAAGAAGATTACTGGGCATTCTCTGATGATCAGCGAGATAAACTTATGAAAAAATATGCAAATAAAAAATATGTTATTACTCGTTTCAAAGGGTTAGGGGAAATGAATCCAAGCACGCTTTGGGAAACTACTCTTGACCCTATTCATAGAACAATTTTAAAAATCACAATCGATGATGTTAAAGAAGCAGACAAAATGCTTGATAGACTTTTTGGAAAAGATGCAAAGGATAGATATCAGATGATATGTGATAATGCGTATCGATTAGACATTGATTTATTGTAAGAAATTTATCGTAAGATTAAAAAGAAAAAGAGGTCTAGAATATTTTATTTTAGACCTCTTTTTTCGTGAGCGTTTTTCTTTACTGTTTGTTTTCCGATATCCAATCCTTGAAGTAGATAAAGTTGAGCATAATGAACATGGCAAAAGAGATGGATTTTTTTAATATTTTATCAAATGAAAACCCATCGTAACCAAGGAAATCCATTACCATTTCTGCTGGTTCTTGTTCTTCTGTGGGGATCATAAAGTTAATTAGTACCGCCATAATTATAAAGGGTATAAAAACATGAAAAAAGTATTTCATCATCTATTCCTCCTAAAAAACCTTTGAACAATGAATTGGTTACCATTTGAAAACTGCTACCTTTTTTATAACATAGAAAATTCTCATAGTAAAATTTATTTCAAGGAAATTTTTAACGAATTAAAATTACTATATTTATTTTTCTACATATATTCTAATAATTCTTTAAATTCACTAAAACCACTTTCTGAATTTAAATGGCTACCATTAGGTGTAAGAATTTGTTTTGCACCGATTGTATCTGTAAATTCTTTTTCTGTTTCAAATTTTACATAAGGATCGTTATCTGTATAAAAACAAATAATGTCATTACAATACTTTTTTACATCACGCAAATTATCAAAAAACATACTTTTATTAACAGCATAATACTCTTCATTTATGCCTAGGTAATTATTAAAACCATACACAAAAACTAATCTTTTAACTTTAATTTGATTTTCTATTAGAAATTTACAAATGAATACAGGTGTTATCGAATGAGCAAATATTATAGAATTTATATTTAATACTCCACTCATTAAATAAGATTTTAGTAAGTTAGACCAATTATTATAATTTTGAAATCCAACGCCTTTAGGAAAATCTAGCGTATATACATCAAACCCTTTAGCCTCTATTTTCTTCCCTAAGCCATGGAAACCAATTGCTAAATGGGCTTTAAAAACTTCCATGTATTATAAAATAATTGTTATTCATGAATATATTTTTCTCTTAACTAAAAATATCTTTTTTATAATACATTAATAATACTAATATTAAAATATTATTTTAAAGCACATTTTAACACATAATTTTCGATTTTCATTTATAGGGAAACTTTTTAAAAAGTTTTTTAATTAGAGGAGACTATAATATGAATACAATCAACGGAAATTATAATTATAATAACTATAATAATTATACCTATACCGGTAATTTAGGTACTGGTAATACAGGCTATATGAATTATGGTAATATCCTTAATAATGCCAATGTAAACGGTGGGGCATATGCAGCACCTAACACAGATACATCAAGCAAAGGATTTTTTTCAAAACTATTTGATGGTTCAATTCTTGGTGGGCTGACTGAACGCGGAATCCGTTTATGGGGGAATATAAGAGATGGCGTGAGTAAAAATGTATCAAAATTCACATCAGATGTTTTTAGAAAACTTGGTGGAGCATTGACATTTTTTAACATTTATAGAGATACAAAAAATTCATATGATAACAATGTTCAAAATGGTGTAAATCCTTGGACATGGGAAGAAGGCGGAACTAAAAGAGATGCGTTAGTTTCTGCAACTAGTAATGCGTTAAGCGTTGCTTGTGGAGCTGGAGCAGGGCTATTTACAGCTTCTACAGGTATAGGTGCACCACTTGCAACAACTGTTGGTATGGGAGCTGGTGCTTTGTGTTATGAAATAGGTGATTGGTTAGGAAATAAATTAGCTGACAATATACTTGAAGAGCAAGATTATAATAACTCATATAATTATTATAACTAATAATTTAAAATAAAAACTAAAAAGGGTAGCTAATAAAACAATTAGCTACCCTTTTTTTTAGCTCTTATCTCTTACATGCGTCACTAAACATGTCATTATATATGTGACACACACAAGAAATAATAATAAATATAAAAATTACTTAGCTTGAATATTATTTAATTTTAAAGCTAATCTACTAATTCTTCTTGAAGCATTTTTCTTATGATAAATACCCTTAGTAGCAGCACTTGCTAATTTCTTTTCTGCAATTAAAAAATACTCTCTTGCTCTTTCAATATCATTTTCTTCAATTGCTTTGTTAACTTTTTTAACAGCAGTTCTGCAAGCAGATTTTACTAATCTATTACGAATTCTTTTCTTTAAATTTTGTCTTAAACGCTTTTCAGCTGATTTATGATTTGGCATATTAAATTGACCTCTTAAATATAAAAAAATTAAATCTTATGAGTTCCTTAGTTTAACAAATGCTTAATCCTTTTGCAAGTAGTAGTAAATGTAAAATATTTAATAATTTAAGTAAATTATAAATATTTCTTAAAGATTAGAGTCTTTCTTAGGTTTTGTTAGCTTAATTTTAAGTCTAGTTAAATCAAAACCTTCTGTAAACTTTACAAGCTCATCACTATTTTTACAATCTTTTTTGTATGTTCTTAATACAGCATTTGATGGAAAGTTTAATACGATGGAACAAGCATTACTTCTGTGCAAATATAATTTTCCTTCGACATCCTTTAAATTAACTTTTTTTTCAAAAAAAGTTTTAATTTGAGGAGGAAAAAATTCGTTTATCTTGTCGTTTAATCCTAATTCTACTGTGCTTGCAATCATGGGGTGAGGAACATAAATGCTGATTTTTAACAGTTCCCTTTCTTTATTAACATAGTCTGCACTGTATACAACAAAGGGATCTTTAAATTTAATTTTCTCTGAATAAAAGCTATCTTGTCTAAAAAAATCACCATCTCCTTCTCCAACCCAAGAGAATAAAGCTTTCGAACCATTTTTTTCTAAAAATAAAATTTTTAAATTCGGATTATCCTTAAACCAAGCAGGTGAATCGATAGGTTTGTTTAAGGTGTTGTTGATAATCTGATTGTTAATATCGTTAAGTGGTCCTGCAAAAACATTTGAAACACATAAAAACAATAATAAAACAAAAAATCTAATCATCATACTTACCCCAAATAAAAACACTTCCTACTCTTGAACGTAATAAAAACTTATTTTTAATTAAAAAATTTTTTAACTCTTTCTTGTTAATTGTATCACCATCTTTATAAACGACAATTCCAACTTTTTTATTAGATATAGCATCTAAAATATCCGCTTTTTTAGTAAAGCCATATTTTTCTGAAATATCTTCTGGGACTTTTACAAGAAATGGATTCTCTGTGCCAGGTAAAAACTTATGCCTTGTGTTAAGTGCATGTCCAGGCCATATTGCAACTAAATATTTATTAGTTTCAATTTTGTTTACATGTTCGTTAATTTTTTCTATCAAATGAATATTCCAAATTTCAGGATTTTGTCCAGTTATACCAATTACGTTATGACCTGTTATCGTATAAGATTTCAAAGATTCTTTGTAATAAAATAAATTAATAAGTATAAAGGCCGATAAAATAAAAAATTTAATAATATTATTATTTTGTAATTTAATAAAATCCACACTTAAAATAATAATGAAAACAATAATGCAAGAATGATATTGTAAATATGTTGGAGTAGGAATTAAGTTTAAAATTAATATCCAAAGTGTATAAAGAATGGGAAAATAAATATTTTTCTTTACTAGCAAAAC
>CAKMMH010000170.1 GCA_927798255.1 uncultured bacterium
CAATCATGTCTTGCTCTAAGGGGAGGTGGGTAAAAAAGGAAAATGAAAAATTTCTCTTTCTACCTCTCTTTATAGTTTTTTCTACAACAATATTTAATTAACAATATAAATCTTATCAGGAATATTGTTTAAATTATTTTTAGAGATATTTAAAAAGTTATTTAATTTTCTTTTTCTATTTTTCATCAATGATGCATTTTTCTTTGTCTTATTATTATAATCTTTGTTTATTAAAAGTGCTTTCTTGTATAATGCATTAATGTTATTTTTTATGTTGTTTTTAATTTTTATTAATGATTTAGTTTTATATTTAGACTTTTCATTACAAATCATCGCAGTTTGAGGAATTTGTTTTAGTAAGTTGTTAATCTTTGAATAATTTTATTTGCAAGCATTGTATTGTTATTTTTTATTATATTAGAAATTTTGTTCATTTTTTTAACATTTTGTTTTAATTGATTTAAATCAATTAAAACTTTATTAGAGCAGTCATTTTTATTATCATAATTAAATTTCCCATGATAAAAACTTGGTGTAAATAAATAACCGTCTTTTTTAAAGTTAATATCAAATTCCTTTCGAATATTATAAAAAATGTATGCCATACCGTACTCATCGGTTTCATATACTTAATCGTTATTTAATATAAGGTCAATATCTTTTACTCCATTTTCGAAAATATTATTTATGGAAATAATAACTCATCCTTGCATGAAGATACTAATGTCATAGTAGAAGTGTAAGTGCTTGTAGAAATGTATGTATTTGTTGGTATAGGAATATTAGTTTTTGTTGACGTATTCATTTTAATAGGTGTGTTTGTTTTTGTTTGTGTATTTGTAAGTAAAAGTATTAGTAATGGTGTTTGTCACTGTTAGCGTATTTGTTGGTGCATAGTAAGTGGTATCATATAGAAACAAATATATAGGTGTTGTTGCAAAATTTTTACATATATATTCATCATCTTTATCAGTTGGTTTTATAAGTGTACTTTTAAATGATTGATCAAAATAACCTTCTTTTTTACCTATAATTTCAAATGAAGAATCAAATGGTACATTCATCACTATTATAATTATCATCTGCATAGCAAATATTAATTAAAAATATAAATAATGATGACAAAAAATAAAAAGCTATTGATAAAAAAGTATTAAGTTTTTTTAACATTTGATTATCACCATAAGTAGTTTTCAGTATTTGTTTGTTAGATTAAAAAAGGTTCGACTTTGTGATTGATGGTAATAATTTTATGCAAAGATTTAATTGTTGATAATTCTGATTAATTCAAAATATCCCGCAAGGGATAATAAAGCGTGTTTGCACGCGGCGCCAGGATGGAGTACATGCTAGAAATTACGAAACAATTTCGGGAGGATACCCTATTATAAAAAATCCCCAATAGACGTCTGACCCCGTAGGGGTAATGTCACCCGCGGGCGCCATTACCTTCGAGGGAGCGACTAAAATTTATAAAATTTTGGATTAATCAGCGTTTTCTTAATAATATCTAGATTTGATTTTTAATAAAATTCATACTATTATATCCATTCGTATTTATACGGCCTATATTTTCATGTGCATTATTTTTTTAAATTAATAACTTATTGATTTATCAAAGTTTTAAAGATAATTTTTAGGCTAAAAATTTTTAAATATAGTAAATAATAATTATGAGATTTTAAAAGGAGTTTTATTATGGGCTCATTAAGTAAAAAAACTAAAGCAAGACGTGATATGAGAGATGCAAGATTAACTGCTAAGCGTCAAAAAGATGAACAAAAAAAATTAGCAAAAAAAGATAAAATAGTAGTTGTTAAGTAGGCTAATTTATTAGTTTTTTATAGATTTAAACATATATTAGTACAAAAAAAGCATCTTAAATTTTCTTTAAGATGCTTTCCTACTTATTTATAAAGATTTTTATTTCAAGGGGGTTTAGTGTGTGCATCGCGCTTATAAAAATCTTTATGCTTCTAAATCTACTTCTTGGCCTTTTCCTGTAATTTCTGCTTTAACTTTTGGCTCAAGCTCAGCGTGTTTTATCTCTGTTTCTGCTTCACGCCTCTGAGCTTGTTTTTCTTCTGTTTTAACTTCTTTTGGGGGTAAAGAAGTTCTTTCTAATGCGGCTCTGTTTGTAATTTCACTTATCATATCGAAGTCTCCTTTCTATTTAGTTACGCGCTTTAAGCATGTACTTTGTAAAAGCTTTGTTATGATTTAAAAGCTTTTCCTTCCTTTGTATGCGTTATCGCAAAAATACACTAAAACTTAATAAAATGAAGCTATTTTAAATTATATATAGTTAATATCTTAAAAAATAATAATTTATTAGTGATAAAGTAATCAAATTTAAAATAATACATCAAAATATCGAGGTATATTAGTTGTCATTTATCATGAAAAGATTATTTAATTTACAACATATTAAAAAGGTATCTTATATATTATTAACAGCAATCTGTATTAATGTAACACTTCTTGTTGCTCAAGAGCCTCTTGTCCTTCCTATTAATTTATCAGTTAGACAAGTTTCTAATGGAAATTCAAACACGTGTTTCGTGACAACTAATAATAAATTATATTGCTATGGTAAAAATAGTTTTGGTCAACTTGGCGATGGCACAACAGAAAATAAAAATTATCCTGTAGAAATAGAAAGTTTACAAGACGTAAGTCATGTAGAGATAAGTAAAAGCATTAACTATCCTCACACTTGTACAATAAAAACAAATGGAGATCTTTATTGCTTTGGAAATAATCAATTTGGCCAGTCACACATTCGTGTGTCTCCGCAAGACCTATGTCGCAAAAGCTCACGCTTTTGCTTAAGGAAACCCTAAAGGGTTTTAAATCAATAAATATTAAAAAATGAAAAAGTAAGTGCCATTACCTACGTAGGTTCACTAGGTATCAATAATTCCTAATAATTATTTCCCTTATTTTTCCTCTTTTTTCACCATTTGAGCTAATTGAACGTGATGAGAAAATTTGCTCTATGTTATAATTATCATAAAGCTTTAGAATTTCCACTGTATTTGAATTTGATACCATAAATTTAATTTTTTTCTTATCTAGTTCATCGCAAACTTCTTTTAGCTTGGTATGCATTCCAAAATCAAATTTATCTTTTGTGTATGATGTAAAAGATGAAGTCTTATTTAATGGTAAATATGGTGGGTCAAAATAAATAAAATCACCTTTTTTAGCAAATTCTAATACCTTAGAAAAATCATCACAAATGATAGTTGTTCCTTTTAACAAATTAGAAATTTTTAATAAATTTTCTTCTGAAAAAATTGTAGGATTTGCATATTTTCCAAAAGGGACATTAAATTCACCTTTTGCGTTAACTCTATAAAGTCCGTTAAAACAAGTATGATTTAAAAAAATAAGTCTACTTGCTCGTTCTACATTTGAAAGCTTTTTATAGCTTGCGTCTCTATCTAAATTTCTTAAAAATAAAAAATATTCTTGAGTGTTTTTATGTTTTTTTAAATCGTTTATAAGCTCATTAACATTTGTTTGGATAATTTTATAAGCATTAATTAGTTCTTCATTTGAATCAAAGATGATAGATGTGGGAGATTTTAATGCAAAAAATAGCGCTCCACCTCCAACAAATGGCTCAATATAGCGATCAAATTTGCTAGGCACTCTTTCTAATAATTTATCTATGATAACTCTTTTGCCACCTGCCCATTTAACAAAAGGTTCTGGGAATTTATTGCTATTTTTCTTATTTTTTTTCTTCTTTGAATCTTGGTTGTTATTTGATTTTTCCATATAAAATAAGTTTATAGGAAAACAATAAAGATGTCTATTATATAGAGGTTTTATGAGAAATTTAAAAAGTATAAAAGAAGGCAAACAACTTTAAAAGAGCTGTTTGCCACCTGTTAATTAGACTATTTTGCAGGAATAATATTTCCGTATGCCCAGTACTTTCTCAGAATGTCGAGAATCTTATCGATTTGGGCAAGAATGACCCCGGTAGTTGCGTTACTCTTAAAGACGAGCTCAGCAAGCTTGTCGACGCTTTTTTGTTGCGACTGCTCCAT
>CAKMMH010000171.1 GCA_927798255.1 uncultured bacterium
AAAGTTTATTATAACCAGGCGAGTGACTCATAACATGTTTTAA
The DNA here is from genome assembly GCA_927798255.1 of uncultured bacterium. GTDB lineage: Bacteria > Bdellovibrionota_C > UBA2361 > UBA2361 > CAKMMH01 > CAKMMH01. The sequence continues at coordinate 44 of CAKMMH010000171.1, forward strand.
AAAAATGTCATGTATTGTTTCTTTTGCTTGTTTTAAATTTTCAATTTCTAAACTTGGTCTAATATTATCTATTGTAATTAAATCAAATTTATCTCCTAAAATTTTTTGGACTTCATCTTTTGCATCTTTATTTCCAGCAAAAATTACAGGAAGCTTTAAAGAATTTCCAAATCTTGGTTTAGGAAATGCTGAAAGTAAGATTTGAGCTTGCTCTATAACATTTTTTTTATCACCATCGTTAAAACCGCCAGCTAGTAAAAAAATATCTGGTTTTAATTTTTTTATTTTTTCAATTTTTTCATAATCTTCTAAAAGGTCATCTTCACAAAACTTACTTAGAACTATTGCCCCTGCACCAAGAGCTGCTTTTTGTGATGATTCAGAACTTATACTTTTAACGATTCCGCTAACAAGCATTTGAAGTCCTCCGCCTGCGGAGCTTGTAGACAAATATAAGTCAACACCAGGTAGATTTCCATCATCTCTTATAAGCAATGGTAATTTTTCAGGTTCATTATTACTACTTACTAATTTTTCTTTTGCATTTAATTCTAATTCAACAAAAGAATTTCTAACTCCAATTGTTACATCAGATATTGGCTTTTCAACAGTTGTCGGCGCTTCCCCTCTTGCTTTTAACTTCCAAGTGCCATTAACATTTTCAAATAAAATAGCTTTTGTAGTAGTAGAACCACAGTCTGTTATTATTACTTTTTCTATAGTCATATATTTTTAAAATCTACAAATAATTAATTATCATTACATATTGCATCAACAACTAACTTTGCGTTATTTAAAATTGCAAGATGTCCCTCACCATCAATTTCATGAAATTTCGAATTTTTATATAAGGAATTTAAATATTCACCCATTTGAAAAGTCACATATGGGTCATCGTTACCATGAAAAATTTCGACCGGAGTCATAATTTCATCGAAATTGATGTTCCAAGGTTTTAAATACAATTCAAAATCTTTTTTGACACCATTTACACCATTTTTAAATGCTTCATTATAGACTTTTGTTAAATATTTGTGATTATCTTTTGTATTTAATAAATTTCTATCTGATTTAGACATGAAAGTTTTAAGCCATAAAAGCATAAACTTAGTTGACATTTTCCAAGTTTTAGCAACAAAAGATACCATTAATGAGGTAATTTTAGGAAATTTTTGACCAAATTTTAGAAAGAATTTATTAATAATATTTAAATTTCTAAAAATATCTTCATTATCAAGTGGCGACAACCCACTTACTACTACAGCTTTTTTTACTCTTTTTTTTAGGGCATAACAAACACTTGCAAGATACGGACTACCACCAGAAACAGCGAGCACTTTAAATGTATCAATTTGTAAAGTATCTACAATGTTTGTAAAAATATCACCAAAGTTTAATATAGTTTCATCTTTATAATATGAAGAATTACCATATCCAAGTCTATCTATGCTTATAATTTTAATACGGTTTTTTAACGCAAATCTTTCTGTAAAAAGTGGTTCGAATCTACACCCAGGAAAACCGTGAAGATAAAACACAATATCGTTAGAATTTAAATCACCAAATTCTAATACACCAATTTCAAGTCCGTTTTTAAGCGATATTATTTTATCGTTATACATCTTAAAAAGCCTTCTTTAAAAACCGTATATATAAATTTTAGATATCAATGTTATCTATATTCTTTACAAAATCTTTTAGATAATTTTTAAAATCATCACCAAGATCTTTTCGTTTTACAGCAAGCTCAATCGTAGTAATAAGATAACCAAGTTTATTTCCTATATCGTACCTTTTACCATTATATTTTTTAGCGATTAATCCTTTATCATCGCATAAAAGCTTTAGGGCATCTGTTAGTTGATATTCACCATTTTTTCCAGGTTTTATTTTTTCTAAATATTCAAAAATGTTAGGGGTTAAAAGGTAACGACCTGCGATGGCTAAATTAGATGGCGCTTCTTCCACACTTGGTTTTTCAACTAAACTATTAATTTTGTATGTATTATCTTCTACTTTATCTCCATCAATAATACCATATAAATGGACATTTTCTTTTTTAACTTCTTCAACACCTATAACAGCTTTATAATATTTTTCATATGTTTCAATAAGTTCTTTTGTGCAGCAATTTTTTCCACTAACGATAGTGTCACCTAAAAGGACTACAAATGGCTCATCATTAACAAAATGTTTGGCATATCTTATAGCGTCCCCTAGTCCGTTAAGTTCTTTTTGTCTAACGTAAAAAATTTCTGCCATATTAGAAATTTTAACCATTTCATCATAAACAGCAGTTTTCCCTTTTTTTAGAAGTTCTGTTTCAATTTCAAAAGATCTATCAAAGTGATTTTCGATAGATTGTTTATTTTTCCCAGTTACTATTAAAATTTGTTCTATTCCTGCCTCAACAGCTTCTTCAATTACATATTGAATGGTCGGTTTATCTACAACTGTAAGCATTTCTTTTGCTTGTGCTTTTGTAGCGGGTAAAAAACGGGTACCAAACCCTGCTGCTGGAATTACTGCTTTTTTAATCATTTTCCTTTCAAACTCCTATATAAAACCAACATAATTATAAGACTTTTACCAAAAAGCATTTTTTGATATTATATAAACGTACAAAATAAGGATCATTTAAAAATTATTTTTTTGCAAGATGTCCTTTAATTTTATTTTTCAAATATTTTTCTAAAGGAAATTTTTTATGAAAAGTCCATTACAGATAGAAAGAGCTAAATATCAGCCAAAGCTTCCTCTTGGATTAAAATCCAATATAACATTAAAAGAGGGAGAAAAGACTACGTGTGTAAAAGATGAAGCGGAAATTCAAAGGTTATTTCCAAATACATACGGTATGCCGTTAATCACATTTGAACAAGGAAGTGAAAGCATAACTTCTCAAGCTATAAATGTAGGTGTTATTCTTTCAGGGGGCCAGGCTCCAGGAGGACATAATGTTATAGCTGGTATATTTGACGGCGTTAAGTCTATAAACAAAGATTCAAAATTATATGGTTTTCTAGGGGGCCCTTCAGGACTTATTGATAATAAATATATAGAAATTACATCTGAGCTTATTGATGATTATAGAAACACAGGTGGATTTGATATTATAGGTTCAGGAAGAACAAAACTAGAAGAGAAAGAGCAATTTGATAAAGGATTAGAAAATTGTAAAAAACTTGGCATTACTGCCCTTGTAATTATTGGTGGTGATGACTCAAATACTAATGCATGTGTTCTTGCTGAATATTACAAGTCAATTAATGCAGGAATTTGTGTTGTAGGTTGCCCAAAGACTATTGATGGTGATCTTCAAAATAAAATGATAGATATTTCATTTGGTTTTGACACAGCGTGCAAAGTTTATAGTGAACTTATTGGAAACATTGAAAGAGATGCCAATTCTGCTAAAAAATATTGGCACTTTATAAAACTCATGGGGCGTTCTGCATCTCACATCGCGCTTGAATGTGCTCTTCAAACTCATCCTAATATTACAATAATTTCAGAAGAAGTTGCTCAAAAGAAACAAACTTTAAAAGAAATTGTCGAATATATGGCGGGAATTGTTGCAAAGCGTGGAAATGATGGAAAGAATTTTGGTATTGCATTGATTCCAGAAGGCTTAATTGAGTTTGTCCCTGAAATGAAAATGTTAATTGCAAGCTTAAATGATTTACTTGCTAACAACGAGGAATACAACGCACTTGAAACAAATGAAGAAAAAAGAAAATACGTATTAGCAAAATTAGATAGTGCAAATTCTGCTTTATATGAATCATTACCACTTCAAGTTGCAGATCAATTAATTATGGATAGAGACCCACATGGTAATGTTCAAGTATCAAGAATTGAAACTGAAAGACTTTTAATAATCATGATTGAAAAATTATTAAAGGAATGGAAGAAAGAAGGAAAATATACTGGTAAATTCTCAGCACTTAATCATTTCTTTGGTTATGAAGGAAGATGTGCTGCGCCTTCTAACTTTGATGCAG
>CAKMMH010000172.1 GCA_927798255.1 uncultured bacterium
TTTTTTAAAAAGTTAATGTGTTTATTTTTTGATTTAAGTATTTCATAAAATATCTGAAATTAAATTGGTTTCTTTGCATCAAAAATTTTAGTTGATGTAAAAAATTAATATGAAAAGCGTTAATTTAATATTTTGTAAAAATATATTGTCAAAAGGTTAAAAGCATGCAAAATCAATCAATCAATCAATAATGATCTATTAATTAATAAAAAATTTCTATTTAAATTATTTTTCCTAAATTTTTCATTTATATTTATTTTTTTCAGGTAGTTCGTTTGCATGGGGAAGCGCTTCAAAGTGCTGGAAATGCTAGCGCTGGTAGTGTAAGTGGGAATTATGCGTCTACACAATCAAAACAAATAACGACATATGAGCAGAATCAAGGGAATGCTAGTGCAAATAATATTTATGGTCCGATAAATTATAATGGTTATGGTGCAAATAATAATACAAATATAAATGACAAAAATGAAATTAATAATGGAATAAAAGATTTAGAAGATATAAAAGATTATGATACTTTTAAAAAACAGCAGATTTATTGTTTGATATAGACAATGTATATAATGGGACAACAAAAAGTTGTGATGATAATAATGGCGACTGTAAAAGTTCAGAATTATGCATAGAAGATAATAAAGGAAAACCTTTGTGTTACCCTGAAAATCGCCTTTAATAAAGAAGAATTTCTAATGATAGGGGATACGGTTCACGATTCAGAGGTCGCAAAAGCTTTAGATATTGATTGTATACTTGTAGCAAGAGGTGACCAACATAAAGATACATTGTTAAAAACAGGATATAAAATATTTGATTCACTTGGAGAAGTTTTTATTTATTTTAAAGAAAGGTATAATTTCTAGCTGTAATTAATGAAATATTTTTAGTTTGTATTTAATAAAAAGGTTGGAATTTATATGATAAAAATCCTATTTGTCTGTCATGGAAATATTTGTAGAAGCCCGATGGCGGAATTCGTGTTTAAAGATATGGTTAAAAAAGCAGGGCTAGAAAATGATTTTTTTATTGACTCTGCTGCAACATCTACTGAAGAAATAGGAAATAATATTCATAGAGGAACCCTAAGAAAACTTGAAAGCGTAGGAATCCACGGTTCAAGTCATATAGCAAGACAAATCGCTAAAAGCGATTTTGATAATTTTGATTATATTATTGGCATGGAAGATTACAATGTGTATAACATTAAAAGATTCTATGGAATAAATGATAGTAAAAATGATAAAGCAAATAAAAAAATTTTCAAACTTTTAGATCTTACAGATAATAAACGAAATATCGACGACCCTTGGTACACAGGAGATTTTGACACAACTTATGATGATATTTTAAAAGGCTTAAATGCGCTTTTAGAGTTTGTGAAATCTAAAAATAATAGTTAAAATAAATCTCATGGAAAATAATACTCAAAATTTAAATCAAATTTTAATTGGAAAAAGTGAAAATTTAGAAGAAGCTAGTATTTTACTTAATATGGCAAATAGGCACGGACTTATCTCTGGTGCTACAGGAAGCGGGAAAACAGTAACGCTTCAAGTCCTTGCTGAAAGCTTTGCAAGATGTGGTGTAAATGTGTTTGCTGCAGATGTAAAAGGAGATCTCGCAGGCGTTTCACAAAAAGGAGTAATGAATCCTAAAATTGAAAGTAGGGTTGAAAGTTTAAAGCTTGAAGATTATCAAAATGAAGGAAGCAATGTTATATTTTGGGATATATTTGGAAAACAAGGTCATCCTTTAAGAATTACAGTAACAGATATCGGTGCAAATTTACTTTCAAGAATTTTAGGGTTAAGTGATACTCAAGAACAAGTTTTAGAGCTTATTTTCCTAATTGCTAAAGATAAAAATTTACCACTTATAGATTTAAAAGATTTAAAGGCACTTTTTGATTTAGTTTTAGAAGATTTAGATAATATAAAAGTAAAATACGGATATATCGCCACTCAATCTCTTGGTGTAATTCAAAGAAAGGTCGTTAATTTTAATGAACAAGGTGCAGATGATTTTATAGGGGAGCCTTCATTTAAAATAAATGATTTATTTCAAAAATCAAAAGATGGAAAAGGGTATATAAATATTTTAGATTCAAGAATATTAATGAATGATAAAAGACTTTATTCGTCTTTTTTACTTTGGCTTTTATCAAAACTTTTTGAAGAACTTGATGAAGTAGGGGATATGGAAAAGCCAAAGCTCGTGTTCTTTTTTGATGAAGCGCATCTTCTTTTTAAAGATGCAAGTGCTACGCTTTTAGAAAAAATTGAAAAAGTTGTAAGACTTATTCGTTCAAAAGGAGTTGGCGTCTATTTTGTTACCCAAAACCCAAAAGATGTTCCTGACACTGTACTTTCTCAACTTGGAAATAGAGTACAACACGTTCTTAGAGCTTATACACCAGATGAGCAAAAAGCACTTAAAAGCGCTGCAAAATCTTATAGGTCAGAACTTAGCGTTGATGAAGTTCAAAATTTAATTTCAAGTCTTGCAGTAGGTGAAGCTCTTGTTTCAACCCTTGATAAAAAAGGTGTTCCTCAAATAGCTAAAAAAGTTACGGTCGTTCCACCTCGCTCTTTAATGGGCGCAATTACTGATGAGCAAAGAAAGGATATCTTAAAAACCTCTCCCTTTAATGGTATATATGATGAAAAAATAGATAATGAGTCAGCCTTTGAAATACTTCAAAAACAATATAAAGAAGCAAGTGATAATGATTCTAAAAATGAAAAAGAAAACGACAAGTTTCCATCAAAGGGAACAAAAAAAGATGTTGAATTTAAAGAAATTAAAGATAAAAAAATTTCATCAAAAACAACTTCTACAAAGTATACTAAAACAGAACGTATGATTCTTTCATCACTTAGAAGTTTTTTGAGAACAATTGGAAAAGAAGCGATAAAAATCTTACTAGGCTCTTTTTCTAAAAAAGGAAGAAGATAAGAAGATAAAAGAAAACAAAAAGAGAAGATAAGACGCGACCTTTTGGGGGGAACTGATGGAAGGGATCGTCTTCTCTTTTTTATGGTGAATGGTGATGGGAAAGTCTGGTCGTGGGAACAGGTTTGTCGTTACGATTTAAAAGCTTCGTGAACGTACTTTTTGTTCCTTGTTTTTATGGATAAATTTCTAATAATTTTTAAAATGTTCCTTAAAAAAAACAGGCTGTTAGGTCGTATTTAAAATTTTTTTGAATATGTTAAAATAATAGTTAGTTTTATCACAATAAAATTTTTTATTTTTCTTTTTAAAAAAGGGTATTTTGTATGTTAAAAGATTTTTTTAATCCTCAAACCGTTGCAATCATCGGAGCTTCAAGAACTCTAGGAAAAGTTGGCTATGAATTAGTTTTCAATTTAATAGAATCAAAATTTGAAGGAAACATCGTTCCTGTTAACCCATCAGCTGATGAAATCTTAGGGATAAAATGTTACCCAGATTTAAAAACTTACGGAAAGACTGTAAATTTAAGTGTTATCTCACTTCCTACAAAAGCTGTTAAGGGTGCAGTTGAAGCTAGCATCGAAGCAGGCGCAAAAGCAATTTGTATTATTACAGCTGGTTTTAAAGAAGTAAGCAAAGAAGGCGCTCAACTAGAAAGAGAAATTGCTGATATTTGTAAAACAAGTGGCGTAAGACTTTTAGGGCCTAACTGCTTAGGTTTAATTAATGCTCATCACAAAATGAACGCTTCATTTGCAAAACAAATGCCTCTTACTGGTAGTATCTCAGTTATTTCTCAATCAGGTGCACTTTGTGCAGCAATTCTTGACTGGGCAGAAAAAGAAAAGGTAGGTTTCTCAAAAGTTATCTCAATGGGTAATAAGTCAGACCTAGACGAAAATGATTTTATTGAAGCTTTAGCAACAGATAACGACACTAAAGTTATTACTTGCTACCTAGAAGGTATTAATAATGGTGCAAGATTTATGGAAACTGCAAAGAAAGTTGCTAAGACAAAACCAATTGTAGTTTTTAAATCAGGTACTACTGCTTCAGGAAGTAAAGCAGCCTCTTCTCACACAGGCAGCCTT
>CAKMMH010000173.1 GCA_927798255.1 uncultured bacterium
GCTTGCCATGTTGAGTTTTTTTATATTCCTAAACTTTCTAATTTATGTCAATTAAATTTTAATAAAATGCGATCTTTTTCTTTCTGTTTTTGATTGATTTGCTTTTATTATTGCATTTAAAAAAAATGTGTGTTATAAACATGTTATAACATACTGCAATTATTATATTTATTGATTATTTTCAAAATGCCACGATACGAAAAAAAGTTTTTGCTTAGGGATAATCAAGATTTGATTATTGAATGCATGCTAGATAAATCTTTAAGTCTTGATCCTAATTGCTCAAATTTAAAATGCTATACTGTCCATTCATTATATTTTGACGATTACTTAGATAGTGCTTTTCATGATGTCGAGGCAGGAATCCTTAAGAAAATAAAATTTAGAATAAGAAGATATAATGATAATGTTGAAGACTATAAGTTAGAGATTAAGAGAAAAAACAACGATGAAGTAGCAAAAGAATTTTGTTATTTAAAAAAAGATGAAGTCTTAAAGATTATGAATAATGATATTTCTGATCTTTTCTGGAATACAAATAATGCAGTTTTGAAAAAATTTTTAATTGCAATGCAAACTAAATTTTTAAGACCAAAAATTATAGTAACCTACAATAGGGTGCCTTTTGTAAATTTTTTTAATGATTTAAGAATAACAATAGATAAAAATATTAGTTATTCAAGAGATGTTAATAATTTTACAAATAATTTTTATTTTAAAAATCAACTTTATGAAAAGATTTTAGAAGTTAAATATAATGATTTTATTCCTAAAGATATAAGGAAGATTTTGTCTGATTTCTACTTATTTCGTGTAGCATTTTCAAAATATTATAACTCAAGGTATGAATGCCAAAAATTAGGAGAAGTTGTATAATATGGATGCATTAAAAGAATTATTAGGATCGAATAATTCTATATCGTTAGATATTAATGTTATTTTATCAGTATTATTTTTTACACTAATTTTATCTTTATATGAATTTGTCATATATCGCTATATATCAAAAAGGACGGTTTATAATAAAGAGTTAAATATAAGTATTATAACATTGCCGTTTTTTATATCGACTATAATCTTAGCGCTTCAATCAAATCTTGTGATCACTTTAGGTACAATTGGTGCGCTTGCAATTATAAGATATAGAACTGCGATTAAAGATCCAATAAATATGACATATATTCTTTGGGCAGTACATACAGGAATAGTGTGTGGTTGTCAATTATATGAACTTGGTCTAATAACATCGTTATTTGCATCAATTGTGATTTATGTATTAGAAAAAATTAAAAGTAAAGATAATCAAAGTATTTTATGTATTAAATCATCAAGTAATATTGAAGAAGATCTCGTCAAAGTTTTAAAAGATAATGTAAAAAATTTCGATATTAAAACTAGAAGTTTTGCTAATAATAATTTTGATTATGTTGTGTTTATTAGGATTTTTGAACCATCTACAATTATAGATAAACTAACAAGCCTTAAGGATTGTGTACAAGTGTCACTTATGGAATGTTATAAAGATTAAATAATTCTTTATAGGTTATTAAATGGTAGTATCGTTTAAAAAATTATTAATCATTGTTTTTAGCATAATATGCACTCTGGTATTAAATTTTTTGTATACTAACATGCATGAAAAAGTATAGCTGATCTTTTTATAACTAAAGAGAATTTTCCTATTATTAAAAGCAGTCTAATTTCTAGTAATGATTCTCTAATAAAGCAAATTTATATTAATAAAAGTAAACTTTTTTACGATAACAAAAAATAATATTTGGTATTGTTCACTTCTTAAAGGAAAAAATGGTCAATTTGCTGTTTTTGCTATGCTAAGCAACACTCATTATACATGTTAATATATTATGTAAATAAGAATTAAAAAGTATTGATATCAAGATTTTCTTGTTCATAATCGGAAGCTTCAAACTCGTCTGTAATTCCAGATTCATCAAGTTGATCAAAACGCGTGTATTCACCAGAAAATGCGACTCTAACAGTTCCTGTAGGGCCAGCACGATGCTTCCCTAAAATAATCTCTGCTATTCCTTTATCTTTAGTATCGGGGTTATACATTTCATCACGATAAATAAATGCGATAATATCTGCATCTTGCTCAATTGCTCCTGATTCTCTTAAATCTGCGATTCTTGGTCTTTTCTCATCACGTCCTTCAACACTTCTATTTAATTGAGAAAGCGCTATGATAGGAATATTAAGTTCTTTAGCTAGACCCTTTAGTGAACGCGAAATATCAGCGATTTCTTGCTCTCTACTGTATTTATATGTCGGGCTTCTCATTAACTGCAAATAGTCAACAATAATTAATCCAAGCTTTTTTTCTCTTGCAAGACGTCTTGCTTTTGCTTTTAACTCGGTTATCGTAAGTCCACCTGTATCGTCAATATAAATAGGAGCATCTGTAAGGCGACTAGCAGCTTCTACAATTTTTGGAAAATCTGATTCTGGAAATTTACCAGTTTTTAATTTAGAGTTTGAAACTCTAGCCTCTGAGCTTAACATTCTCATAAAAAGCTCTTCTTTCGACATTTCTAGTGAAAATATTCCAACCGCAAGCTCCTCTCGAAGTGCAACGTTTTGTGCAAATGTAAGTGCAAGAGCAGTTTTACCAACTCCAGGACGTGCTGCTAAAATAAAAAGGCTAGCTTTTTGAAATCCTGCCGTTATATCATCAAGTTTACTAAATCCAGAAGAAACACCTGTTACTGATTTTTTCTTATCGTATAGTCTTTCTACTAGTTGAAGAGCATCTTGTGCAATATCTCCAATATGCGTAAATGACTTTTCTGTTTTCTCGTCTGAAATTGAAAGTATACGCTGTTCTGTTTCATCAATAAATTCATCAAGGTTTTTTTCTGTGTCGTATGCATTGTTTATTACTTCACTTGCTTCATGAATTGCAGTTCTTCTTATTGAAAAACTTTTAACCATATTTGCATAATAGATAACATTTGCAGCGCTAGGAACAGATGAAGCAAGACGAGAGATCATTTCTAATCCCCCGCATTCATCTAAAATATTCGTCTTTTTTAATTCTTCGCTTAATGTAACAGCATCAATTGGTTCACCTCTTTCAGTTAATGCAACCATTGCCTTAAAAATTTCTGAATGTGCACGTTTATAGAAATCTTCAGGTTTTAAGATTTCCATCGCAGAATTAATTGTAAAATTATCAATTAATATACCACCTAGAACAGATTCTTCTGCTTCGTAGGAATGAGGTGGCACCCTAACAAGATTAGGATTGGAATTTTGTAACTCTTTTGAGCTTACAATTTTACTTTTAGATGACTTGGCGAAATCTTGCCTAGCTACATTCATTACATTCTCCAAATGGTTTCAGAATCAGTTAAATCAATCCATTTTGATGCTGATTTTAAAATATCTTGGTTGGTCTTTGATGTACCAAAATCTGCTGTAATTGTTTCTGTGTTTTGAGTATTAGCAAGTGAAATAGCGTAAGTTAATTCCTTGCTTGGGCACACTAGGTTAATTACTTTTTTAACATTTGGACTAATTAACGCGCTATCTTCATTTTTTTGTTCTTCTTTAACTTCTTCTTTAATAACATCTTTTTTTATAGCATTAATTTTTATTGTATTCTTGCTTTCTTCTTTCCTTGAAGCTTTCTCATTATTTGATAACTCGTTTATTGAATAGAAATTTTTATAACCAAATGCGAAAGCAACGATATCTGATGCCATCTCTGTATCTACTAATACTTGACGATTTACTCCTTTTGGCGGAAGCCTTTTTACTACTACTTGAAATCCAGCATTTTCAATTGCATCAAGGTAAGCACGATGCCTTGAATCATCTTCAAAAGGGATTAACGTATAATATCTAACAACCGCTGGTTCAAGACCTAAAGATAAATTTTTAAGAAGAGCTTTCATGTCAATTTTTTTGTTAATTCTTCTTGTTGCTCTATCTAGTTCGACTCCGTCAATAAAAATGCTCACAATGCGTGGTTCATTTCTTTTCATTATACCTTTACTTTTTGTTTGTATTTT
>CAKMMH010000174.1 GCA_927798255.1 uncultured bacterium
TTTACATTATTTTTGTATTTTACATACATGACTCTTGGAGAAGTTTGACTATAGGCATTACCAAAAGCTGAAAGATATTTTCCTTTAACATATTCTAAATTTATTGAAATTACACCCGAAATATTTTCTTTTAAATGAATACCACAAGGAAGATAATTATTTTCTTTATAATATTTTGTAAACCAATCATTTTTATCTTCTTGAGTTATAGCATGAGTAGAACCTACATAATAAAAATTTAGTTTATCTTTATCATAATGTTCATAAATATTTTTACACATTGAAAGTTCATGTTCATCATAAGTTAAAATATCCTCATCTTTCCTACCTACGGTAAAAAAAGAGTTTATCCTATTCTTATTATCCTTTATAAAGTCAATTATTTTAAACATGTCTTTAGATAAACGTCCATCATATAAATCTTTAGGTGGATTAAAAAAAGTTGTCTTTAAAAAATCTTTATAACTAGCCTTACCTTCAATATAATCATTAAGTAATTTTTGCATTTCTACTGGAAATTCTAAAAACACATTTATATTTTTATTTAAAGTTAAAGCTTCTTTTAAAATTTTAATAAATGTTTGTGGCATTTCTTTTGTGCCATGACATTCACCAATTAAGAACATGTTAGATTTTGTTTGATTATAAAGGTCAAGGAAATTCATATATACGCCATTAGTTATATATAAAACTTAAGGGGTTATAACAAAATAAAATGAGAATGAGAGAAGAATTTAAAATATTATTTATCGTGGATCAGCACATTGATCATCAAGACACATTCCGCCTTTACCATCAGAAGATGCTGTCCCATATCCTGAAGCATACACATCTAGGCAAGCGCTTTCATTAAGCCTCTGAAGCTTGTCGTCATAATCCTTTCTATTATAAGGAAGATTAACTCTAAACGGCTCGCTTCCAAGCATTTAAGACATTAAACTGTTACTAGTTGCAAAACCTGTAGTCATACTTTCACCTTTTTTTAAAACCTTTCCTTCTTCCCTCATTCTCTTTTGACACATTTTATTTTATTCTTTTATTAATATCAATCTGAAAATAGAAAATAAGTAGTGTAAGAGTAATCAGAAAATCCTTCTTAAAAACCTTACACTGCTTACTTAAAAAATAGGAAATACTTATTGTTTAACCTAGACTAGCGCCTCACGTTTAAGTGCAAGATGCTCCGCCATCAAATCAACAAGCCCCGCTTCTTCTACCTTGAAGTCGATCCAAGCAAATTGCCCTGCTGGGTTACACTCCAAGAACCAACAAACGTTATCATTATCGACAATAAAATCAAACGCACCATAATTTAAATTAAAGTACTTTTGAAACGATAAAATTTTATCTTTTAAATCATCTGAAATATCCGTAAGATAGTGCTCAGAGTTCTCCCAGCTAGCACGCGTATCAATTGCCTCAACATTCTTGGTGTCAATTGCAACTGCTACGATATTTTTGCCAATAACAGTTACTCGAAGCTCTTTCTTCTTGATAATTTTCTTTTGAAGAAAAATCGGAAATTTTTGCTCCAAATTAACATACCAATCAAGAAGCTCTTTAGAAAATGCTATCGTATTTAAACACGCTTGAAAATCTGAATTCTTCGCCACACAATTACTCGGATTAAGAGGTTTAACAATATAATCACTAGGATTAATATTTTTAATAACCTCTAAATCATTATGGCAAATAATCGTTTGTGGTACATTAAACCCTAATCTTGATGCCACACGAATTTGATGTAATTTATTCGATGCTCTTTGCATAGAATAATCATCAGAATACCACCTTGCATTATCTAAAGTACCATAAAGCCCTTCAACTAGAGCCCTAAATTCGAGTTCTTCATATCGTGAGACTTCTTCTTCCTTAGACTTGATTTTAGGAAACGATGGCCTTCTATACCAAACAGAACCAACATCTTTTGCAGAAAATGAAAGCTTAGAAGTTATAATTCTTACACAATCATCTTTATTTCGAACATAAACATTATTATTATTTACTATTTCTTCTGGATGAAAACGAACAACTTTTCCTAATCCACGTTCATCGATTCTTTTAATCACTAAATCTGATGTTGGATCAAAAAAATTAGTAAGAACCAAAATAATCTTACACATTGCAAGACCTATCACTTTCTAAGGTAAAAACCTTAAAAGATTACTCTACTACTCATATTTTAATTTGATATAACACAAAAATCACATTGTACATGCAACTTATTATCCTGTGGTGATAGACTATTTCATGTAACTACTCAACTATAATTACTTAACTATAAAAAAAATTATCTTAATTTATACGAAGGCGTTACTCTTTTAATATAGTAATAATAATCATAAACATCATTTGAAGTTTTTATATACTCATCAAACATCTCTGCTTTTGATGCTATATTTTTTAATTTAAAGTAAGATACTTTTGATTTTTCAATTTGACCTAATGAACAATTTTTTGCAATAACTTTACCACTTAATTCCTTTAATCTAATAGATATTGCACATGGAATTTCTTTTTTTATAAGATAACCACAAGGTAAATAACCATTTTTTTCAAATAATCTCCACTGATTAGTATCAAGAATTTCATTTGTCACTACATGATTTGCGCCAGCATAATAAAAATTTATTGCATTTTTATTATAATATTTACATACACAATCTTTCATACAAGTTTCATAATCGATATAACAATTATCAGACTTCTTATTTCCTGATATCGTACCATATATGTTTATTCTATCTTTATTTTCTTTTGCAAAATTAAAAATTTGGAAAAATGCTTTTGACCCTCTTCCATCGTATCCTTCGTTACTATACATTCTTTCATTTAAAAAATTTTTATAACTTATCTTATCTTCTTTATAATCATTAAAAAGTGCTTGTAACTTACTCGATACTTCTAAAAAAATATTTATATGTTTATTTAATGTTAGCACATCTTTTATAGCATTAATAAAAATTTGTGGCATTTCTTTTGTTCCGTGAAGTTCACCAAAAAGAAATAAATTTGAATTTGTCTGAATATAGACGTCCTTGAAATTCATAATCAAATAGATAAAAAATAATTTTAAGGGTGAGAATGAAGGAAAAGTCTAAAGAATACTATCGATCCATATAATCAACGACATCAAGCTGAGTTCCATACTCAGTTTCAGTCAAAATTTCTTTATGAGTTGAGTACATCTCATAACAAGATTCTTCGTTCAAACGTTGAAGTTTATCATCAAAATCATTCCTACAAACAAACAGGAACTATAGCATCTATCAAACAGGTATCTCCTAACATAGAAGACATTAAAAAATTACTAGTTGCAAATTTCATATAAATCCCTTATCAAAACCTTCCTCTTTTCCCTAATTCTCGTAGGAAATCTAACATATATCATGATAGTTATCAATCAATATTTAAAAAATCTTAACAAAATATCAAGTACTTTATATATTTTCTTAGGATTTTTAAGTGTTTTGTATTAGAATAAATAAGAATCTTAGTCTTCCCTACTCTTTTATTCTTAGGAGTTACTTTCTTATGGAGAACCTTCTTTTTAAAAACATTATTTCTAAATTTGCAAAACCTTATAATGAAAAAAGTGATGCAACAAGATGTAGATGTATTTTATTAAACAAAGATGAAGAAAAACTTGCATTAATTAAACGCACAAAACAAAACATTGATATATACTATGTTTTTCCTGGAGGTGGCGTTGAAAAACAAGATAAAAATTTTATAGATACGATGTATAGAGAAATTAATGAAGAAGTCGGGTTAGAAAAAGAAAAAGTAAAATTAATAAAAGATTTTGTTCTTGAAGATATAGGTATTTTTAAAAACGAAGTAAAAGAAGAACATTTTAAATATTTAACATTTTTAGGTGTTGCAAATACAAACGCTCCTTTAAAAATTGCATCCGCCGCTCCAGAACTTACAAGAAATAATGGTATATATGAGCCAGTGTGGGTTCCTTTAGAAGATATTGAAAAGTTAAATATGGTTCATACATATTTAAAAAATGTTGTTGTAGA
>CAKMMH010000175.1 GCA_927798255.1 uncultured bacterium
AATAAGTGGTTCGATAATGATTCTAAAAACGAGTCTTTGAAAAATGATTCTTATAATGATGACTTGTTTAATGATGATTTGTATAATGATGACGTTTACGATGATGATGAGCTCTATTTTGAGGATTTCGGTCTTAACGTCAACAAAGTTAATGAATACGACGAAGACGACTATCCTCGGGAACGTTTCGACAAAGAGCAAGAGGATGATGATAAGCTCTATTTTAAGGATTGCGGTCTTTACGTCAACAAAGTCAATGAGTATGACGAAGACGACTATCCTCGGGAACGTTTCGACAAAGAGCAAGAGGATGATGATGAGCTCTATTTTGAGGATTTCGGTCTTAACGTCAACAAAGTCAATGAATACGAGGAAGACGACTATCCTTGGGAATATTTCGACAAAGAGCAAGAGAGATAAAAAAGGGATGAAGAGGATGATGAAGATTTCGAGTAATCGAATGTTTTCCTCCCTTTAAATGCTTCTTAGGTTAGAGTTGTTACTTCCTAAGATGGGTTCTAATGAATACTGCTTTTTATGCAGGCAAAGATGAATGTTTTTGCCTGCATTTTTTTATTGCTTACTTAGTAATCTTATTAATTAATTTTTTCCTAGTCTCACTTTGACTCATTGCTTCAATCGCACCTAAAAGTGCTGTGCCACCTTTTGTTGAAAATAGATCCATTGCTTTGTAATTTTTTCTTCTTCCTTAATTGATCGTTCTGCTTTTTGCACGCCGAACAATATAGACTTGGTTTGTAGGTACAACTCGTCTTAATGTAATTACCCATAAAGTTAAAAGTACAGTAACATTAATAATAACTAAAGAAAATGTCCAATAACAATATCCATTACTCGTTCTCCAAAAAAATATCTTATATTAAAATAAGCAACCAACATTAATTTAGATTAACTATATTTTTATTAAGTTTAAGATATTTATTATTAGAAAAGAATCCTTATAAATATTAGGGAAACACTGATTAATGCAAAATTTTAGTCACCCCTTGCGGGATATTTTGAATTCATTAGCATTTTCTTAGGAAAATGAGTATGTTATAAAGTGGTTTTTTAGATTTTTATCTTCTTATTTTACCATCAAGTTCTTCAAATAGATAAATCCTAAAAATTGAGAAAAAAAGTGCTAATATAAAAGATAAAAGAATTGTAATAATGGGTATATTAAAATTAATTAAGTTAAATAAATAAAAACTACCTTTATAAAATATATTCCCAGGAATAAGTACATCATTAAATCCAAAAAGAAGTAAGACTTCATTAAAATTTATTAAAAGAAGTGGAAGAAAGAAAATAATATAAGGCAAAAACCATTCAATATAGTAATTTTTTATAAATTTAAAACTTTCAGTTAAAGTTTCTGTTCCGTAATAATTTTTTAAAATTATACATTCAGGAGCAGGGTTGCATAAAATTACAATTGCAAAATTTAAAATAATAATTAAACTATTATTTGTTGCAAAAATAGCACTCGCAAGTAAATTTACAATAAATAAAATAAATGCAACGTTTAAAATAGGTGAGAAAAAATTAAAGTTTACATCTTTTATGTCGCTAAATCTTAGTTTTTGTGAAGAAGCTGCAATACTTAAAAAATGATAAAAAATACTCATTGCAAAAATTGTAAACATACCAGCTAAAAATCCACCAACACTAAATCCACCATTTGGTCCAATTCTTACAAGAAGACTTAGGATAATGTTAGAAACAAATAACAATATTGCACTAAAAGGTATAATCAACCATGAGCGACATATTGCATTAAATGAATTTTTAATTGCACTTAAATAAATTTTAAATAGTTTCTTCATTTAGTTTATCTTTTGTTATAATTTTTTCTTTGTTTGCTGTTTTAAACTTTGAGCTTGATCTATAAGATTTAGTTTTAGGTAAACTTTTCTTAGGTTTTTTGGGTACATTAACATCTTTATCAGTATTATCAAGATTTATGTCTTTAATTTTTTTATCTTGATAATTGGATTTTAATTTTAAAGCTTCATTTATTATATTAATTAATGTTTCATCATTATTTGTAAACCAAACTAAATACTTTAATTCTTGCAGAGCAACTCTTCTTGCAAGTGATTTAGCACTTATTTCATTTGTTTTTTTACTTAAAACTTTTTTCCAAAGTTTTATTGCTGTAAAAATGATTTCTTTTTCTTTTTTAGGAACAAAGAACTTGGTAAATAATGTCTTTTCAAAATCATCAATTTCATTTTCATCATTAAATAATTCGTCGTAATGTTTGTTTTTCTCAATTGATTTTTTTATGCTTAAACAAAACACAGAAAGGGCAGAAGTAAGAGAAATATCTAATCCTTTTAAAACTAAATTATCAATAAATTGTAATGAAAGAGAAGTTTCATTTTCTTTATTATTAAGACTAGTATTTTGTTTTGAAAGCTCAGGGAAAATAAGTTCTAAAACTTTTAATTTTTCAGCAAGTTTGAAAATTTCATAAGAATAGCCTGAACAAAAATCTTTTTTAAGTTCATCATGAATTCTCATAGTAGGAATTTGGCTTATAAGCTCTTTATTTTCAATTATCGCTTTTTTGCTTTCTGTTTCTAGTTTAAATCCACACTTTGCAGCATGTCTAATTGCGCGCCAGAGTCTTGCAGGGTCTTCGATAATTTTAATAGTAGGATTTCCTATAATTCTTACCACTTGTTTTTGTAAATCTTTAAAGCCACCAACATAGTCTATTATTGAAAAAGTATTTAAATCATAATAAAGAGCATTTATCGTTATATCTCTTCTCATCGCATCAGTTTCTTCTGTGCCATAAAAATTATCTCTTTGAAGAGTTTTTACATTTTGAGCATCTACTTCTTTTAAATCTCTAAAAGTTGATACTTCAATAATTTTGCCATCTTTAAAGAAAATATGTACAAGTTTAAATCGTTTACCAATAACTCTTGAATTTCTAAATAATGATTTTACTTGCTTAGGAGTTGCATCAGTTGCAATATCAAAATCTTTAGGTTTTCTATTTAATAATAAATCTCGTACGCCACCACCTACAAGATATCCTTTAAATCCATTTCTAATTAATCGATGCATGATTTTTAATGCATCAGTATCAATATTTTTCCTTGATACTGTATGTTCACTTCTATTATAAATTTTTGGGTTCATAAATAAACTTCTATAAATAACCTTACTATATGTTTATGTTAAAACAAATTTCCTTAACACATATAATATTAACTATATTCAATACTAATATAAAGAAGTATACTTAAAAAAAAAGAAAAAGAAAATATATAATAAAATCAACATATTGGTGTCGAAAAAATAATTAAAGATAATTTTTAAAATATTCGATAGCTAGTTTAGTGTGTTAAATAACGTGTGTGTAATTATAGGAGGAAAAAGTCAAGATGGCACGATCTATTTGTCCCATTGAGCTTCAGGATGAAGACTTTACTTGGCTCTTAAATAATTATTTGGAGGAAAACCCAAATAGCATCACTTTGCAAGTTGATGGTTGTCCTGTAATTTTATTATCTGAATGTGCAATTTCAAAAGAAAATGTTTCAGATGATAATGAATGCAGTGAAGATCATATCGCTTCAAGGGTCAGTGAAGATGAATTAAACTTCTTGTTTAGAAAGCCAAATACATAAGAAACATATATAACAATAAATATATAACAATAAATATTATTTTATTATAGTATTTACTATTGTAGTGGTTTAATATCTTTATTTATCTTTCTAATTAACCCTGAAAGTACATTCCCATTTCCAAACTCTTTGTAGTTTGTCGGTGTGAAATTCATCACAATATTATTTATTGATTCTGTAAATCTTACCTTTGAAAAACTTTGGTAATATAATGATTCTTTTATTTTTTCCGGTTCAGAAATACTGCTTGCAGAATAATTTGCAAAAACAGGGAAAGAAGGGGATTTAATAGTAGTTTTTTCTAGTTCTATTTTTAATTTATCGCCTGCTTCTTTCATAAGTTTTGTATGAAATGGTGCGCTAACTGCTA
>CAKMMH010000176.1 GCA_927798255.1 uncultured bacterium
TGGTGAGCAAGGGTTACAAGCCATCTTGCTAACGGTTAGTAATCTTATGCACATTACCATAAATAGAAATGAAAAGATTGCACACTCTTCACAGAATAACAAATTAACAATAAAAGACTGTGAAAGAGCTGCGAAATATATTGTAGCTATGATGTAGTTTTAAAACTTTTATACATTTTTTAGGAGGGCAGCTTAATAAGAGCAGCTCTCCTTTCTTTTATAAAATACGCCTATTTTTTAATTAGTTAACATTTCTTTAATGTTTATTATGTCATATTTTAACAATGCATTTACAACTTTGTTAACATCTAACCCAATTACACTTGAATATGAACCATTAATTGATTCAATAAACGCAGAGCTTATTCCTTGAAGCGCATAAGCACCAGCTTTATCATCACATTCGCAAGTTGCGATATAAGCATTAATTATTTCATCTGAAAGATTACTAAATGTAACAAGCGTAGATGTAAAAAAAGATTTTTGTATATTCCTATTTAAATTAATAAGCGAAAAAGAGCTTATAACTTCATGCGTATTACCTGAAAGCGTTTTTAAAATATTAAATGCATCTTGTTTATCTTTTGGCTTTCCTAAAGATTTTCCATTAAACACGACATCAGTATCAGCTCCAATAAACCAAATATCACTATTTTCTATGTTTAAATTATTTTCTTTAAAATATTTTTCTTGAGATGCCTTTGCTTTTTCTAATGATAGGACTTGAACCATTTTTTGTGGTTCTAAATTCCTATACTGTTCTTCATCGATGCTTGCAGAAAAAACCTCTACATCAATTCCTAGCATTTTAAAAAATTCTATTCTTCTTGGAGATTTTGAAGCAAGTATTATTTTTTGATTATTTTTAAACATAAATTACCTAAAATTCTTTTTAGCAAATTCAATTCTGCTTTCTAATGATGTAAATTCATCTTTATGCTCATCGATAAGTTCAAGCCTAGGCCTTATCCCTGTCTGATTTGCTATCTGAATATTTAACCCAGGACGCGCGTTAAGCTCTAAAATTAAAGGCCCCAAATCTTTATCTATTACAATATCAACCCCTTGATAAACAAGACCTGTCATATCATAACTTCTTGTCGCTAATTCTAAAATTCTATCCCAATATGGAATTTGTATTCCTTGAATATCAACAAAAGTATCTGGATGAATTGTGATTATCTGGTTTCTAAACACTGCTTTCATTGATTTCCCGGTGCTAATATTAACCCCAACACCTATTCCGTCTTGATGCAAATTTGCCTTTCCATTTGAATAACTTGTAGGAAGTCTAAGCATAGACATAGTAGGAACTCCTCTATAAGTAATTACTCTTATATCAGGAACACCTCTAAATGTAATTTCATCAAACACAGGATCAAATTTTATACGATATTCCACAAGTACTTCATCTTGCTGCCCTCCTAAACTATACACACCACTCATTATAGTAGAAAC
This sequence comes from uncultured bacterium, assembly GCA_927798255.1. Lineage (GTDB taxonomy): Bacteria > Bdellovibrionota_C > UBA2361 > UBA2361 > CAKMMH01 > CAKMMH01. Next base: position 1,459 of record CAKMMH010000176.1, read on the forward strand.
AGCATAAGATAAATCTTCTTTTGTCATTCTCGTACCATCAATAAGCTTGTAATGTTCATTAATGACATCTGTGACTATTATGATTCCCTCTCCACATTGACCATGTGCTGGCTTAATAGCAAAATCTTTATATGGCTTTAATGCATTAAAAAAGTCGTTTTTTATTTCTCTTGGGCTTTTTACGACATAATACATTTTAGGAACAGGAATATTATTAGCCATAGCAAGTTGTTTAGTCTTTACCTTGTCATCAACTAATGGATAAAGATGTCTTTCATTATTTGGAAGCACATATTCAGCGTTCCTTGCATTCATTCCAAGGACGCCTTTTTCTCTTAATAATTTCATTTGTTTAAAAATATTCACGATCGTCATATTCGTTAATAATGTATAAAAGTTATTCCAATATGCTACCAAACCTAAAGCACTCTGTAAGTCTATAACCAGTATAACGCCCTAAACTTAATGCAAGCGCTAAGAAACAAAGCGCAAGCTCTGGAAAAACAAACATTAAATGAGTAACTATACTATTTGTTATTATTAAATAAATAATTGCCGCAACAAGAAGTGTTGTCGCACACAATTTTATCGCTTTTGTTGAACCTTGTTCTTCCCAAATAATAGAAAGTCTCTCAATTACCATTGTTAAAATAATCATAGGAAATAATGCAATAGAAACATTTCTTTCAAATCCTAAATTATGCATTAACATACTCATAACTAAAATGAAAATAATCACACTTGTAAGAACTACCGTAAGTCTTGGGACTAATAATAACTTCAATCTATCTAAAAAGAACATTACTCCTAATCCAAAAGCAATTATTATAGAAAATAAACAAAGACCATTAAAAAGTTTAGTTTCTCTAAATGAAATTGCAATAAGAATTGGTATAAAAGTCCCTAAACTATTTATTCCTATTATATTTCTAATAATAACTATTATTATTCCACCAAGTGGAAATAACAAAAGTATCTGAAACACACGTTGCATATCAAGTGGTAAATTAAAAAGTGAAAATTTATAAAGAGTAGGATTCTGAATTTTTGCCTCAGATACTACATTTGAAATCTCACTTTCAATATTTTTTCTAATAAAAATTCCTACATGAGTATCAGTACCTCCAGATATATAAGCCAAAGAATTTTTTCCTCTGTACCATGGTAAGAAATTATAAGGTACTTTATAATTACTACTATTCATTCTATAGCTAGTTATCCTATTTTTGCCAAACACTTCAAACCAATGCTCAAGTTTAACATCTCGTGCATCTGATTTTAACTCAACGCCATGAACTATACGGGCTGGAATTTGTGCCATATTAAGAAGAGAAACCGCAAGCTCTGTCTTTTTTAAGTCTGACTTATCTCCCTCTAAAAGATGATTAAGCTCTTGCTCGTATGTATTATCAAGAATAACTTTTATTATTTCATGAATAAATGATTCAAGGTCAGCAGAACGAGATTTTGCATGTTCTATTAAAGTGTTTGCTGCAAGTACCTGTGAGCCAATAAACTCGTTAATTGCAAGAGAAGGTGCTTTATCTTCTTTATCATTTGAATATGAAGAACTTTCCTGAACGACAGCTCTGTAGAAGAAAAATTGCTCACCACTTGCCTCACTCTTTGTCCAATTTATTGTTCTATTGTCACCTGCTTGATTTATTGATTCACCATAAGCGCCTTTTTTTAAGAAATTCTCATCTGTAATTACAAAGGAATCTTTCGATTGAGGTAAATACATTCTAACTTTAATAGGAGTTTTATATTTTGGTTTAAATGATAATTTTGCTTCAATTGTGTATGACACAGCATCATTATTCGGAAATAATGGAAAATTTAAAAACACTACCTTAAACAAAAAGAATAAAAAACTTGGAACAAATATAATTAGTGCTAATTTATAATGTTTATTAGAATTTGTTTTCATTTTTCTAGAAAACCCTTAAAAAATTTTTAAACAATATAATTAAAAAACATATTAATATTATAAGTAACTAAATAATTTTATTTTTATTTATTATCTTTATTTTCTTTTTTAATATCTGCCTTATTATCTTCTTCTTCATTGCAAGTTGGGTCATGTGTATATGTAACAGAAGGGTCAACTATAAAATCCCCAGCTAAGAATCTTCTTCCTATAAGCAGCTCATAATTAAATTTTTTTTTATTAACAAGTGAAACTTCCGCAATTTTATAAACACCGCCTAAACAAAGGCCTATATAAATCATTTTTCTAACCTGGGATTCCCCACCTAATCTTTTAATTCTTACATGTCTTACAACTTCTTTTTCAACTTCTTGTTTTTTCCCATACCTATCAATTATAGTAAATTTTACGAACTCTTTTCCATCTTTTTCGAATTCCTTAATATTACTTGCGTGAAGTGAACAAGAATCAGCCCCAGTATCTAATTTAGCATCAAGTATTAAACCTTTTGGATAAATTTTTGCCTTTTCAATTAAGCCCATTGTTTGCTTCTGCGCAAAAGCATTTTGCGCAGGGTTAAAAAGTTTTTGTCCCACTTTTTT
>CAKMMH010000177.1 GCA_927798255.1 uncultured bacterium
TTTTCCAAATTTAGTTGATGTGCTAATTCACGTTGAGCCAAAAGATGATTAACAGCTGGCAAGAAGCAGATTTCAGGAAACAGGTGGTCGGTTTCAGGTACAGGTAACAGGTGTCCGACACCTGAAGCCTGTTCCCTGAGGCTTGTGTTATAGCTCCATATCTTATAATAAAATCAACAAATTACCCCACTTTTATTTCATTTAATATTTAATTGTGCTAAACTAAACCATTCTTATAACATTACTTTTTGTTTGTAATACCTTGATTTACGATCATAAATAATATATAAATTAAAGCTCATAATGTTATTAGATTATTATATATTTTATATTTTTTAGTTGTTTAAATTTTAAGAGATTTTAAAAATGAAAAGAACATATCAACCAAGTAAAAAGTCAAAACACTCAACACACGGATTTCGTGAAAGAATGTCTACAAAAGGCGGTCGTAAAGTTATAAATGCAAGACGCGCAAAAGGAAGAAAAAAACTTGCAGTTACTAGCTTTAGAAAAGGACATTACAAAAATTAATTTGAGAATTTTATTAATTTAAAAATTTAGTTTAGATATAGTTTTCTCCTTTTTATTAGTAAGGATTAATTTATAAAAAATTTTTATTTATTATAAATTAGTCCTTATTCTTTCTTTATTGTAGAATCTCTAAAAGTGTCTATCATTCATCAAAACAAATTTTCATCAAATAATAGAATAAAAAAACGAAAACTTTTTTTAGAAATTCAGGAATCAGGCGAAAAACTTTTTACTAACCATTTTTTAATTTTTGTAAGAGAATCAAGAGATAATCACTCAAAAATTGGCATAACTATTTCAAAAAAAATTGATAAACGCGCTGTTGTCAGAAATAAACTAAAACGAAGATTAAGAGAATTTTTTAGAACTAGCAAAAAATACTTTAATAAAAAATATGAAATGATAATTATTGGAAAAAAGAATTCCAAAGATATTAACTTTCATGAAATTCACAGAGAACTCACAAGACTTTTTTATTTAAAAAACATTTTTAATGCTAAGAAAAATAATTAACACAATAAGTAATTTAATATATCGTTTTACAAAACTGCTTGTAACTATTTATAAAAAATTCATTTCTCCCTACTTAGGAAATAATTGTAGGTTTTACCCGACTTGCTCAATATACTATATAGAAAGTCTAAAATATAATGGAATTATAAAAGGACATATTTTATTTCTTGCAAGATTAATTCGCTGCAATCCATTATACAAAGGTGGGATTGACTACCCAAGAAAGCATGCTACTATAAAAGAATGTATATCGTTAGTTTTTAACTACACGAATAATATAGAAAAATCGTAAAATTAAAAGTTTAAAAAGTTTATGCATTTATCAAAAAAACAAAGTATCAAATTAACAATTGCTATCTTAGTAATATTTTTTACTCTTAGTATAATTTCTATAAAATTAAATGAAGAAAAAGGAAAACAAACTCAAGATATAAATGAAGCAAGCGGCGAATTTAACGATTTTACTATTTCAAAAAATGCTGAGATTATCCTAAATAACTTTGAAAGAAGCTCAATGAAAAACGGGAAAAAAGAATGGGAAGTGATTTCTAAAAAAGGAACCATCAATCCTATTACTAAAAAAGCTACCCTAGAAGACACCGAGCTTTCACTTTTTTCAAAAGACAAAATTGTAAAACTTAAAGCAAACCACGCAAAAATGGAATTTGTTGGAAATGAGCTTGGAAATGCCAAATTAAAGGGAAATATTGAGTTAAATATAAATAATGAATTAATACTAAACACAGAGACTGCTTATTATAATAAAACAGATGGGATTGTTACGACAAAAAGTCCTGTTAAAATAGATACAGAATTTGTTACAATCACTGGAGATTCTATGAAAGTAGAAATTGACAATCAAATTGTAACAATAAATAAAAATGTTATAAGCGTTATAAAACCAAAAGATTCAACATCTAAAAAAAGGAAAAAAGAATAGTGAAAAATAAAGTAAATATCAAACTTAACATTACATTTAAATTAGCCTTGCTTTTAGGTCTTTCTCTTATAACTCAAATTGCCTATGCAGGACCAAATAAAGATAACAACTCAGGTCAAAAAGATGATTTCTTTGAAAGCAAAATGCCAAAATTTGAAAAAATTGATTTAAAGAAAGACGCAACGTATATAACATCAGACAATCTTTCTCTTAATGCAAAAGAACGTATTTTTATTTATACGGGAAACGTTGATGTAAAACATAAAAATATGGTTTTAAAAGCAAACAAAGTAACCGGATATTACTCAAAAGATAATAAAATTGAAAAATTAGTTGCCGAAGGAAAAGTTGATATCTCACAAGGTGCCACAATTAGGGCAAGAAGCGAAGAAGCGGTCTATGATGCAGTAAAGAAAATAATTGTTTTAACAAAAAATCCTGAGCTTGAAAAAGATAGAAGTTTATTGTCAGCAGATGAAATTACGATATTTATTGAAGAAGAACGAAGCACTGCCAAAGGACAAGTTAGAGTGAAACTTTTACAATAATTTATTAGCATTATGCCAAATGGGCTCTTAGAAGATAACATTTTAAAGAATTTAGAAAAGTTACATTTTAAGGTTCAAAGAAAATTTCTTGGAAGGCATCAAGGAACACATGCATCATTTAAAAAAGGTCAAGGAGTAGAGTTTTCAGATTTCCGCACCTACTCTCTTGGTGATAATCCTAAAAACATTGATTGGAACATCTACGCAAAAACCGAAAAATTATATATAAAAGAATTTAAAGAATATGAAAATATGAATTTTTTCATTTACCTTGATGCTAGCAATTCAATGAGTGTAAATGAAGAAAATTTATATAGAAATACTTCTAAATTTGATAAAGCAAAAAAAATCACAGCTGCATTAAGTTATATCGCGCTAATTAACAATGAAGATTTAACAATCGCATCATCAAATAATTTAATTTCAAATAGAATCTCTAACAAAAAGAATTTTAGCAAAGTTTTATATGCTTTAAACAGCATTAAAACTTCAAATGATGACTTCTTTGGCGACAACCTTTCTTTATACCTTTCAAAAATTAAATTTCCAGGAGTTGCTGTATGTATATCAGATTTTTTAACACCCTTTGAAAGAATTAAACAGGGGTTAGACAAAATTAGAAACAAAAATCTAGATATTTTTTTAATTCAAATTAATGATAAAAATTTTATTTCTTCTTATGAAAATAAAAATGCAAAATTTATAGATAGCGAAACAAAAGAAGAAAGAGTATTAAATCTAAATCAAGATATACTAAGCCAATATATGCAAAAATTTAATAAACACTTAGAACTTATTAAAACCTACTCACAAAAATATAATATTAAGTTTTACACTTTAAATTTAGATGATGATCTTTTAACATTTTTAAACAAAACAAGCTTATGCTATTAAATTATATAACATTTAAAGCACCACAAATATTATTACTATTTCCTATACTTGTAGGAATTTTAATATATATTTATATAAAATTTTATAGCAATAAAAAAATAATTTTTCCAAGTTTCTTTCTTCTTGAAAATTATACAAATAATAATAAAAGTGGCATAAAAATCAGACTACCTTTTAGATTTTTTTATGAGTTATTAATATTATTTATTTTTTCCATTCTTCTTGCAGGAATTACAATCGTTAAATCAAAAAAAACATTTCTGATTTTTATTGATAATTCATTTAGTACAAAAGCTAAAACTTCAAGATATGTAACAAATATCGACAATATAAAAAATGATGCTATTTTAGCAATTGAAAATTTAAACACAAAAGGCAATTTCAAGATTATAACCTCAAGCCTTGATGTGAATACCGATCCACTAGACAAAAATAAAGCAATAAATACCATCAAACAAATTGAAAGTACATATAGCGAAGATAATCTTAGTAC
>CAKMMH010000178.1 GCA_927798255.1 uncultured bacterium
CCTCCTTGTAATTTTACTACTGTTCCTTCAACTGTACTTTTTGCTTCTGCAAACAAGATATAATTTAACATTTGAATTTTAACTTGTGCATCAGTAATTATATCACCGTTTCCTTTTATGAGCGCATCATTTACTGCTTCATCAATGCCTTGAGCACCAAAACCATACGTTCCACATGTTGGAATTAAACCTAAAATGTAATAGCAAGAAGATTCACCTATGACATTTTTTGTTTTTGGCATTTTGTTTAAATTGACATGCGATACATTGATATCTCTTGTGGACAATGTGGCATTTGTAAAATGAACAGCTTGAGCACAAGCAGATAAGCTTAAAATACAAAGTAATAAAATAAGTTTTTTCATATTCCTCCATTAAAGTGTTTTTGTGAGAAAAGATGTTATTTTAAATTTAATGAAATAATTTTATTAAATAATAAATAAAATTTTTCATATGAATTTCTTTTAAAGTTTTTTTAATAAATTAGGTATCATATAAAATTAGTTTAAAAATATATGATACCTATAAACTAAAGATAATTTTTATTATTCACCTAATAATTTAGGGTAAGAATTATTAGTATTTGCACCTTCTTGTGCTAAAGGTTCACTTACTTTTATCAAGCCTTCATCTATATTTTTCTGAATTTGTGATTTTGTTATACTATCTGGAGCAACAGAGCGAATAAAATTACTGTTACCACCATGTAATGTATCAACAAATGCATAAGTTTCCCCACCTCCGTAATAACCAGAACAAACTTGTAATCCTATAATTGCATCTCTTGATGCAAGCGCATGACCACCAATTACACCGTTGTATTGAATTTCTGAAGCTCCAGCATCTGTAACACTTAAATTATTTTCAAACGAAACAAAAGTTACTCGCTTTGAGATAATTTGATTTATATCTAAATAATTATCTTTGCTTCCAAACCCCCAAACAGCTAATTTGACACCTGGATGTAATGTCTCACCATAATTTAAAGCTGATATCTCAGCATTTGTTGCATCAAAAAAGCTTGCTGGCATTTTTACAATTGCTAAATTATGAGGGTCTAATGTACAATGTGGATTTTTATATCCACCATATCTAAAGCCGCCATGATAGATATATTGTGGTGCATATTGATATCCATTTTTATTTTCAACCTTGATATATTTTGCTCCATACACACAGTCTGCTGTTGTTAGAATTGATGTTTTACTTATGAATGTACCAAAACATAGACCAAAATTTGTTTCTAACAATACCATTGATTTATTGAAGGAAGCACCTCCGCCGCCGCCACCTCCACCGCCTCCGCAAGCAGTGCACATTAAACACAAGAATAAAGCTATTGTTAAACATTTTATTTTTTTCATGATTATTCTCCTTTTAATTTAGTAAATTTTATTTTAAAACAACAAATTTCCTATACTTATATTTTTGAAAGTTAAAATATTAAAACGTACTTACACTAGTTAATTGTTGAATAAATGGATAGATATTATATAGTGCTGTATATGATGTTATATCTCCATTCTTGCAATCTGGTGTACCATTTCCCATAGATGTTATGCCATAAACAGCAAGTTGACCGTTTACTCGAATAAACATAGGACCACCAGAATCGCCAAAACATACTTGGGTATCAGTATCGTCATATCTAGTAGTTACAACAGATTGGTGATTTCTATAAATTTTTGCATATGCGGCTCTTAATATACCTGAGTTTCCATGTTCATCTTTTCCATAACCTGCAATTATAGCTTTACCTGAAACTATTTTTGTCATAATAGGTACAGGATTAACAGCAAAAGTACCATTGATTTTAATTATTGCTATATCATATGAACTTACGTCTACTCCCATTTCAGATATAAATTCTCTGTCACTACCAGAGTTATAAAGTTTAGGCCAATACCAGTCTTTTGTTGTATACCACATCTCTCCTTGAAGCACGCTTATCCTGTACACACTACTATTTTTATTATAATTTGTAACACAATGAGCAGCAGTAAGTACCGAATCAGAGGAAATTACAGTGCCACTACATATATATTCTTGACCATCAGCAGTATGGATATGAATTCTTACAATAGGGGAACCATTCGAGTTACAAACATTACCATTTATAATTTTATTGTTCTTTTCTTCAATAGTATCAAAATAATTTTTTAATTTTGCATCTAATTCTTGACAAGCGTTACCACCGTCACCGCCACCACCTCCACCTCCGCAGGCTGTGAGAAGTAATAATAAAGGTGATAGTAGTTTTAAGATAAATCTTGTCATGATTATTTCTCCTATTAATTATTAGAGAATTTCTTCAATATATTATTTTAAAAATATGAAGTTTTGTCTGGTTATTACGGTTTTAAGATTGCTATTTTTAAGTATAAAAATTTAACCAAGGTTAGATTTTTATGTTTTTTACTTTGCTTACCTATTAAAAATATGCTATAAATTTCAGTGTTGCAGTTAAAAATCTAACCTTCCTTTGTTTTTTATAGTATTAATACTTTAACCTCACTTCTTTTTTAAATTTCAAATAAAAATATATGGAAAATTAATAAGTTATACAAAATCGTTTTTTAAACTTTTATCCATATTTAATGCTTTAATTTTTTTATTAAGTGTTGGAAGGCTTACTTTTAATTCTTTTGCAATTTGTGTTTTGGAAATTTTTTTATCTAAAAGAGATTTTAATAGGGGAGTTTTATTATCAAGTTTATGTGATTTATTTTTACTTCCAAATTTTCTCCCTACATGTTTTCCTTTTAATTTTCTTGTAAGTAATGCTTCTTTTGTCCTAAGTGATATTAAATCTCTTTCAATTTCAGCTGCTATCCCAAATGAAAAAGCGAAAACCTTACTTTGAATATTATCTCCAAGCTCATAATTGTCTTTTACCGTATAAACTTTTGCACCTTGTGTCATACAGTGTTCAAGTATCTTCATTATCATAAATAATTTTCTGCCAAGCCTTGAAAGTTCTGAGCAAATAATAACATCACCTTTTTTTAACTTTTTAAGACAACCCCCAAGTGCTCTCAGCTTTGGGTCTTTTAGCCCAGAGACTCCTTTGTCTTTAATATATTTATTAATTACTAATCCTAGTGCTTTTGCTTTATTCTCGATTCCTAGTATTTGATTTTCTAAATCTTGTTTATTTGTACTTACTCTAATATATCCATAAATCATATTAATTTTCCTTTTTAAATACTGATTTCAAAACAATTGTGAAAATTAATACAATAATAATGGAAGGGGGATAATGTTAATATCTACATGTAGAACTTAATGTTTAATATTGGAAATTTTCTTTTTTATCGCATAATTTGAAGTTTAATATGAAAAATCTAGTATTAAAAATTTAACAAACGTTTCCTTTTAGTTATTTTACAAAAAATCAAAATGGAAAGCATAATAGAAGAAAAAAGTATATGAACTATTTTTAAATGACTTCATAACGTTCACTTTTAATAATACTAAGATTAAAAAAGATAAATAAACACATATAAGATCATTTCAAACAATCAATAATTACTTTTTTCATGTAATTATGTTTTATATTTAATTTTTCGATATCATTTAATGAAACCCACATTGGTTCATAAATACCGTTATTTCTTGACAGCTCTGGTGCATTCAAAGAAATATTTAATGGCTCATTAGTGTTTGCAATACCTATAAAGATTAAATATGAAAAATGTTCTTCTTTAGTAGCGTTCTTAAAAATATCTATATCTTCAATAAAATAATCTTCATTTAAACGTACTTTATCTTTTTTTAATCCTAATTCTTCAGTAATTTCTCTATACATAGTATCTATAAAACTTTTGTCTTCTTGTTCTATTCCTCCACTAGGGAAAACGTAATATTCTTCTTCATCAGGCTTTATCCTTTTTATCATTGCAACTTTATC
>CAKMMH010000179.1 GCA_927798255.1 uncultured bacterium
CTTTGTGTTAAAAGTTTAATATTTGAAAATTTTAATCCTACTAGTTTAGATATAGGAACAAGTGTAGCTTTTTCAAAACAATTAATTAAGAATAGTAAAAATTTTAATGATTATGTTATCTTTGGTTTATCAGAATCCGAAAATAAAGGAACTTGGACAAATGGTAACAATATTTCTTTTGCTATTAAATTTACTAAAGGCGATATCCTTGTTTCTTTTAATTTAAAACTATTAGCAATATTTAATGAAAAGCAAAGTGTTCAGATTTATACAAACGGTAAAAGAGTTTTTGATAAAATAGTTACAAATTTAGATGATATATCTTTTGTTTTTTTTATTCCTAAAACTTGCGATGTTATTTTTAATATTAAGCTTTGTGATGCAAAATCTCCTAAAAGTCTGTGTATCGGTAGTGATAGTAGAGTGCTAGGGTTAATGCTTGAAAGTCTTTATTTTAATGAAGTTATGCTTCCTTCTTATGATTTAAAAACAGAGATTTTCGCAAAAAAAAACAATTTTTCTTTAAAACCATATGTTTTTTTAGGACTTTCATTTGTCGAAAAAGAATATACATGGACTTTAGGAAAACAGCTACTTTTTGGTGCAAAGATAGTTAATTATAAAAATGGGGAAAAACTTAAAGTTAGAATCTTTTTAAAGGGAGTTTTTAATGGGGTTCAAGAGGTTTTAATAAGCGTATTTAGTAAAAAAGTTTTCTTAGGAAAGATAGATGATAATATAAAAGAAATTAATTTTAATATTGAAAAGTTAGAAAGTAATGATTTAATTTTAGTTTTTTTTATGCCAAACGCCACTTCACCTAATAGTTTTAATCATAATGATGAAGATGAAAGAGAAGTTTCGTTAAAAATTGAGAAAATTTTAATAGAATAATTTAATATAAATTTTTATATAGATAAAATAAAAGCCTAAACACGCACTGCGTCTTTAGGCTTTTATTTTTTAATCCTTAATGATTTATGATTTAGAAACTATAAGTAAGTCCTAGAGTAGAAACTTGGATTCCTAAATCGTATTTACCATCTAATGTATTTCCTACACCATCTTTAATCTTTATTGATGAATCGTTCATAATAATATAAACATAAGATGCATTAAATGAAAGATTATCTGTAATGTCATAAGTAAATCCTGTACCAAGAAGGTGTCTATCATTGTCAGGAATTCTTGGTGAACGTCTATTTGATGGAACAGGTGATTCGTCATACATATATCCGACATTCCATGTTAAATCATCTGTAAGTTTGTAAAGAGCTCCAGCTGAATATCTAAAAGTGTTGTTCCAATCTTCTGCTTCAACGCTATCTGATTGAGCTGAACCATATTTAAAACGAAGTTCTTTAAATTTGCTCCATCTAATCCAGTTAGCTTCAGCTTGAAGTGCTAATTTATCTGTTACCCAGTATCTGTTACCAGCCGTGATATGTTCTGGCATTGTTAAATGGCTAGAAATTGAAGTGTCAACAAACACATTGTTGTCTTGAATAAAAGATACTTGTTCAGGTACTGTAAAATCTGCATTCCCTTCTAAGTCAAAAGCAGTTTTGCTTCTATATGAAACACCGAACCTGTTTCTATTATCCTCTCCGTAAGTATATAATGCACCAAGTGAGTAATTAACTGCCCAGTCATTTCCTGAAAGTTTTGCATAACCATCATTTTGTTGTGGAGCAAGTCCAAGAGCAGTTCCTCTTTGAGCCCCTAAAAGTCCAAGGCCTATCGTACCAAAATCAATAGCATTACTTACTTCAGCGTCAGCAAAATTTATACCTATATGTGTTCCAAGTGAGAAATTATTAGTTAACTTATAAGAAAGGGCAGGTGCGAAAGTAAGTATTTGTAAATCTGTGTTATCTGCTTTATAACGACCAAGCCAAGTATCATTATACTTTACTTTCATTCCATAAGGAGCCATAAAGCCAAATCCAGCATGTAAATCTTCGGTAATAGGAGCAACGATATATGCGCTAGGCACAGGAGCAATTCCACCACCATTTGCGCCATGTCCTTCTACAGGGACACCAAAAGCATTAGTTGTGTTTCTATTGTGGAATCTTGCGTTAATTTCAATTATGCTAGTGCTTGATGAAATTGTTGTTGAGTCTATTTGAGACATCGCTGCAGGGTTAAAATAAACTTCACTACCATCTCCATATCCTACAGTATTACCAGAGAAGGCATTACCACCACCTCGGCCAGTTTGTTCCATAATATAGTAACCTGATGAAAAAGCGTTACTTGCGATAAATAATGATAAAATTGTTACGTATAAAATGTGCTTTGTTTTCATATATACCTTTGTGATAAAAAATTAATTAAATATCTTTATTTACGAAAAACTTAAAAATTAAAAAATTTTCTTTAGAAAGACATTTTAGAGATTTAAAACATAAGCTAACTATGCCTTTTTAGAAAAATAAGTGATATAAGGAAAAAAAATTTTTATTTTTAGATAGTGTAACTAGTTGATATCAATATAAAAAAAACACAAAACAACTGTTCTAGTTTTTAATACTAGAAGTACTAGTAATTAAAATCGCTATACTTTGTGTTAAAAACTAATTAAAAACCAAAACCTATACCATCTATACAATTTAAAGTTCTTATATCAAACTAATGAATCAATGTGCAAAGAGTCTTTCTATTTTTAGATATTTTTGCATACCAGTTTTTAATATATATAAAGGAGATTTTGTAATTATGGCACCTAAAGTTGATAAAGATACTTGTGTTGGATGTGAATCTTGTGTAAATGCTTGCCCATGTGGAGCTATTAGTATTGTTGATGGAGTTGCTCAAATCGATGAAGAACAATGTGCTGATTGCTTAACATGTGTTGATGCTTGTCCATGCTCAGCTATTAAAAGTGAGTAATATTAAAATTTTATTTAAATAGACTTAAGATTTTTAGATAACTGCTTAAGTCTATTTTAAATCATAAAAAGTTATCTTTAATTTTTTAATCTTTATGCAAAAAAGAAAAGTTATAGCAATAGACGGACTTTCTGCAACTGGTGAAAGCACTCTTGCAAAAGAACTCGCAAAAAAAATAGGATTTGTTCATTTAAGTACAGGAGCTTTATATAGGGCTGTTGCTTATGTAACTTTAAAAAATAATATTAATCACAATAATATTTCAGAAGTTTTAAAAGAACTTAACAAGCATACTTTTAATCTCATTTTAAAAGATTCATCTGCTGTGATGATTGTGGATAACGAAGATGTTACAAGTTATCTTTATACTCCTAAAAATTCCGAGATGACCTCAATTCTTAGTGCAGTAGAAGAAGTGCGTTCCTTTTTAATAGAACCTCAAAGAAATGCATTTAGTGATCAGAATATAGTAATAGAGGGACGCGATATGGGAACAGTCGTTTTTGCCGATGCCGACGCAAAATTTTTCATAAAGGTTAACACTGAAACTAAAATTAAAAGACGTATAGCTCAATATTGTGAAGGTAAAAACCTTACAAATGAAGAATTAGAAAACCTTAAAAATGATATGAGAATTGAAATTGTCGAAAGAGATTATCGCGATGAACATAGAGATGTCGCGCCGACAATTCCTGCTAAAGATGCTTTTGTTATTGATAATTCTAAAGATGGTATTGAAAATGTGTTAGAAAAGATGATGTTTTTTTTAAGAAATAAAAATGTTATATAATCTTTTGGCATATAAGGCATTAAAAGATATTTTTGGTTAATCCCCTCGCTTATTTTAATTGAGAATAGATAATGATTTTATATTTATAATTTAAATCAAAATAGTATTAATCTTCAAGTGATTCTAAGATAATCCTTTTAAGAAAAGTATCTTTTACATTTGTTTCTTTTAAATCTCTAAG
>CAKMMH010000180.1 GCA_927798255.1 uncultured bacterium
AAATTTAGTAAAAAATCTTGTATATCTTATTAATTTTATTATATATTTTCTCTTTCCTGTAAAAAAGTGTGAATTTTATATAAATTTTCGTGTAAAAAAGTGTAAGTTTTAAGTAAAATTTCCTGTAAATAAATGTAAAATATAATAAAATTAACTAGTTATAAACGAACTGTAAAGCAATACTTTCTTCTTATTAATCTTCCCCTAACTTAACCCCCTCATAAGTTTCATTACTAACTTTCTTTCTAATCCTGCACACGAAAAATCCTTCCATGCCATCTGATGGTAACACTCTTAATGCGCCTTGAAGCCTAGGATCAAATGTAAAATTTCCAAAACTTTTTTCGCCTTGTCTTACATTTTTTAAATTTAAGGTTAGAGGTTCTATGGTCGCATCTAAGTTATGCTTTAAAAAATTACTTATTGGCATCTCGTTTTCTTCTGGCGCATAAGTGCAAGTTGAATACACTAAAACACCACCTGGCTTTAATAATTTAAAAGTTGCATTTAATGCTTTTTGCTGAAGATACATATATTTTTGAGTTCTTTCTAACGACCAATACTTCATAGTAGAAGGTTTTTCTATATCCATCATCCCTTCACCAGAACATTGTACATCTAAAAGAATCTTGTCAAATGTCTTATTGATTTCTTTATCAATTCTTTGTACAGGAAAATTTGTTAATACTTCATATTCAAAATTAAGAAGCTCTTTTAATTGAAAAATTCCTTCTAGTCTTGATTTTATTCCATCATTAAGCCAAAGTTTTGCTTTATTTAAAGTTAGAGATGCAATAAAGGAAGACTTGCCACCAGGAGCTGCACAAGCATCTAAAATTTCTTCATTAGGTTTTGGGTCTAACGCTAAAACCGGTAAATAACTTGATGCGTTTTGAATAAACAAAATGCCATCTTTAACTAAATCAAGATTTATAAGTTCATACTTAGGGGTATCAGTTAAAAAACCATCTTTATAAAAACTAATAGGCGTTAACGTTATCCCATGTTTTTTTGCATGCTTAATAACTTCTAGCCTATCTATTCCCTTTAATAAATTTAATCTACAAGCTGCAATGCTTGATGGCCTAAGTATATCTTTTAATAAAGATGGCTTTACATTTAAAAGTTTTGACATCCTCGATTCAAAAGTTCCTTTTATTATTTTTGAAACTTTCAAATCTTTTTCTATTCGCACCATTTCTTTAATCTTTCTTTCGTCATTTCTTCACCAAGAGCATGCGTTACTTCCCAGATATCTGGCGCGTTTACTCTTCCAGTAAGTGCAATACGAAGCATATTAGTAATATGCACAATGCTACCCTTAAAATTCTCTGGATTCTTTTTATAATCTTTTGGCTTTTCTGCAAATCCAAGTTTTCTCGTTAACTCTTTTACTTTTTCAAACCATGTAATTGCATCATCATCAAAATTAAATGTTTCTAAATAACTCTTAAAGAAATTGTTTTGAAGCTCTTTATCACATTCTAGAGGCATCTCATCTTCAATTTTGAACGTTTCATCAAAATAAAATGATAAAAATTCTAATGCTTGCTTCCAAGTTTCTAAATCTCGTCTTGGTTTCTCCCCACCTCTTCCTATATTTAAAGCTTTAATCATTCTTTCTTTGTATTTTGTTAAAAGCACAAAATATTTTTCATCATATCTTTTACACCAAGAAAGAAGCTTTTCATAAACCTCATTAGCACTCATTACTGAGATTACATTTTTTGAAATATCTCTTAATTTATCTAAATTAAAAAGCGCACCCGAACTTGACATCTTATCAATACTAAATGGAAATTCTTTATAAGAAGTCTTAGGATTTTCCACTCTCCAATCTTCAAAATTAGAATTTAAAAGCGTTAGCAAAAACTCCCAAACAGCCTCTTTTGAAATTCCTTCTTCTTGATAATAAGAAAGAGCAAGCTCTGGATCATGTCTTTTGGAAAGTTTTCTTTTGCTTGCTCCATCCATTTTCATAAGAGTTGCAGTGTGAGCATATATAGGATGTTCCCATCCAAAATCTTTAAAAAGCTCAATATGAATTGGAAGAGATGAAATCCACTCCTCTCCTCTTATAACGTGTGTCGAACGCATTAAATGATCATCAATGACATGAGCAAAATGATAAGTGGGGATACCATCAGATTTTAAAATCACAAAATCTTGATAATTTCTTGGCATCTCAAGTTTACCATGAATTGCATCATCTACTACAATCCTATCATTATTCTCTTCTCCCTTATAACGAAGAACCCACTTTTCACCATTTGAAATTTTTATTTTAACTTCATCAAGTGTTAAACTTCTATTTTTTAAAGCGTACTTTCCATAAATTCCTGGATTTTCCTTATTTTCAAATTGCTCATCTCTTATTTTTTGAACCTCATCTTCTGTTAAAAAACAAGGATAAGCCTTTCCTTGCTCTACAAGCCATTTTGCAAACACATGATAAATCTCGGCTCTTTGACGTTGTCTATAAGGTCCGTAATTTCCATTATCACCATCACTTACTGCTCCTTCATCAAAATTAACATCAAAATATGCCATAGCATCAATAATTGTGGAAACGGCGCCTTCAACTTCTCTTTTACTATCCGTATCTTCAATACGTAAATAAAACACTCCGCCTGTTTGATGAGCAAGTCTTTCAGCTATAATTGCATTATAAAGATTCCCAAGATGTACAAACCCCGTAGGACTTGGTCCAATACGAGTTACAAAAGCGCCTTGAGGAAGATTTCTTTTTGGATATCTTTCTTCCATATCATTCATAGTAAGTGTTACTTTTGGGAAAAGAATATTTGCAAGTTCCATAAATCTCTATCTTTTTACAATAAGTACTAAATAAATGTGATTATTATATACTTATTTTTTAAATTTTTACACAGCTAAAGAACCTAAAATAATAAGTTTTCTTTATGCATTTGCAGCCTTTTTTACAGCGTGTTCTTTTTTATAAGCATTATATTCATTGTGCCTATTTTAAGTGTAAAAAGAACATCGTAAAAACTTAAATCTTTAGCACTTAATAAAACAAGAAAGTGATACAAAAGATCTAATGCTTCTTCTAAAAATTCATTGTTATTATCTTCCTTACTATCATTATTATTATCTTTAATAGCAGTAATAACTATTTCTACTGCCTCTTCACCTAATTTTTTTACAATACGAGGAACGCCACAAGAAAAAAGTTTTGCTGTATAACTTAAATTTTTTAAAGTTTTATTTGGGACATCATTTTGATTTTCGTTTTGTAAGGCTTCTTTTCTTTTATTTATCCAATCCTCAAGTTTTGATAAAAATTCATATTGAGATTGTTCGCTACAATTATCAAAACAACTTTCACCCCCCTTGTGGCAAGTTGGGCCTTAAGGATCTGCTAAAATTAAAAGTGTATCATTAAAATTAACGAGGCGCGAAAATGGCTAGGCATTCGAGAGTGCTCAAGCGGAGGCGTACTTAAGTACGGTGAGCATTGACTAGCCCTCGGATAACGACGTAATTTTCGATGCATCGTCTTTTTTATACAATTTTTAATTTGTCTAATGCTCAAAAGATTTTTATACTTCGCCTTGCTATAAAAATTAACGAGGCGCGAAAAGTACTAGGCATCCGAGGGGAGTCAAGCGGAAGCGTACTTAAGTACGGTGAGCATTGAGTAGCTCTCGAATAACAACGCCATTTTAAATGCGTCATTAAGATAAAAAAATAGAGATAGGTGCGATAAATGTATTCACATTAAACTAACACAAGAATTAGCGAGGCGCAAAAATGGCTAGGCATTCGAGAGTGCTCAAGCGGAGGCGTACTTAAGTACGGTGAGCATTGACTAGCCCTCGGATAACGACGTAATTTTCG
>CAKMMH010000181.1 GCA_927798255.1 uncultured bacterium
AGGAACTGATGAGCAAAGAGACATATGCGGTGTATGTGGCGGTGATGGTACTTCTTGCCTTGACTGTGCAGGCGTTCCATTTGGTGATGCTAAGCTTGATAAGTGTGACAAATGTAATGGTAACAATGAATGCTTAGATTGCTTTGGCGTACCATACGGTCCAGCTAAAGAAGATAGATGCGGAATATGTGGTGGTGATGGAAGCACATGTATTCAATGTACAGAAACTAGCATCAAGGGAGATAAGGCTAAAATTCATGGTGATGAGTTTGTTAAGATGTTAAAACAACAAACTGAATTATTACTAAAAGAAGCTAAACCATATCCTCCAATTAGAGAGATACAATCATCTGCTGACAGAAGAATTAATAGAGCAGAGAAAAAGAATGCTCAAATTAAATCTTATGTATTAAAGCTTAGCGATGTTATTAAGTCTTGCACAGATACTAAGTTCTGTACACAAGGAGATAACGAGCCTACATTAGAAGTTATCGCAAGATACTTAAGAAAGCTTCGTCGTCAAGTTGGTAGAACTATTAGACAACGTAACATTAATAATCAAACAACTAATAAGTTATTAAATCAAAATACTAAGATTCTAAATGAGAAACTTGCAATCCTTGATAAGATTCCAAGATTCTACAGTGAATGTGAGTAATTGTAAAATTAAGTAACTTATAAGTTAACTTAAATTATGTGAAAGCACCTTGATAAAATTTATCAAGGGGCTTTTTTATATCTCAACAAGTACTCTTTTGCTCCACTTTGTAGTTTTTGATTTATTTCCTTTTGTGATTATTATTTGATATCTAACTAAATAACTATCTAAAAATACAGTTATATAAAAAAGAGCCACAAAGAAAATCCTCCTGACTCTTTTTAAACATGACAAGGTCTTAAAACCCTACTGAATTTCTGATAATATATGCTCGTTTAGCGTTTTTGTTAAATTAATGCTTCCCCAATCTGCTTCGGCAGTGATTATCACGCCACGCGTTAACCATGACGCAAGATACTCAACGAATTCGATAATTTCATTCTTTTAGAGGTCATCATCATAGAAAACGACTTTTGAAAATTTGTCATCTTCTTCGCCAAACTCAGATTGGTCTTCACGGATCTTATCTCTCCACGAATTGAAGTCGTTAAATTCAATGAATTTACATATATCATCGTACGAGATGACATCACTAACGATCTTAATCTCCAACATGATACAACCCTAATTATTAGAACCTATGTAATCTTATGAAAATTTCATCAAAATCATGCAACCTTTTATATTTTATGAAATTGACATAAAATTTTCATAAGCGCCCATAAACTATTGCATATTGAAACATAATTAGATACAAAAAAATCAAACAGCACGCTACCTTTTGTGCATTTGACACCTTTTAATTTGATTTATTCTCTTTTTCATTGTCTTTATTAGCTTCAACGACGCCTAGTGTTTTTAGCAGCTCATTTGCATCTATTTTTTCTAAAGATAGATTGTTACTTCCTTGATTTGTTCCAAGAGAAATAAATTTTGCAGGAGAATTACTTAACTCTTTTCCAATTTCAAGTTTTACAATATTCTCACCACCTTTTCCAGAAAGCGCGCGTACTTGCTCTGAAATCCCTTCTGCTTCTGATTTTCCTTTTATTAATATTTTCTTTGCTTCATTTTCTTTTGCTAAAAAATAACTATCTCCCCTACTTTTTGCTTGTGCTTCATATCCTAAGGCTTCTTGAATAATTTTATTTTTCTTAGCTTCAGAAGCTGCATACTCACTTTCTTTTTGAGCTAAAATTGCTTTTATACGTCTTTCTTCTTTTCTTGTTTTTTCATCTGTTGTTTGCACTTCATTAATTTTTTCTTGATATGCCCTATCAACCGTGCCATCTTGAAGCGTTCTTTCAAATCTATGTTCCTTTAAATTCACACTTAAAATTTCAATTCCATACTTTGATAAACGCTTCTGCATAGCACGCCACACTCTATCTTGTCCATCATATTTTGCTTTGTTATCAAAAAATTGATCTGTGTTAAGCTCATTCATATAAGTTCTAATATCTGCTTTTGCAATGTTTCTTACAATTTCGT
The DNA here is from genome assembly GCA_927798255.1 of uncultured bacterium. Taxonomy (GTDB): domain Bacteria; phylum Bdellovibrionota_C; class UBA2361; order UBA2361; family CAKMMH01; genus CAKMMH01. The sequence continues at coordinate 2,090 of CAKMMH010000181.1, forward strand.
CAACACCACCATTTGTTGTTGCGATCTCTTTTGCTAAAGTGATAAGTTTTTGCTCATCTCCTATTATTTGATATTCAATTCTTACAGCAAGAGACACTTCATTTCCATCTAATGCTCTTGTTTTTACATAATTCATATCAACATTTTTATCATCTTTATCCTTGTCATCTCCCCACTCAATACTTTGAATCTTTGAATCAAATTTATAAATCTTGTCCCATGGCCATAAAAATACAGTTTGACCTTTTTGTATAATTTTTGAAGATATGCCACCACCTAAAAACGATGGAAGCATACGAAATTTAATAGCATACTCCGTGCTTCCCATTTCTTTATAAAAGCCATCACAACCTAAAAGTGAAATTAAACATACACTTAATAATATTTTCTTAGAAAAATTATTCATTTACTGTTACTCCCCTCTATTTACGCTACCATTTGCATTAAAACCAAATTTTGACATCCATGTTTTTAAATTATATGGGTCGACACCATTTACAACGCCTCCTTTTAATGATTTAACCATAGGCGCTAATTCCTTTGTGACATACATATCAGCGCCTGATTGTTTTAATGCATCAGCTTTTAATTTTTGGCTTTCAGCAATAGCTTTACTTACAAGTAAATCCCCTTGAGCTTTTTTCTCTCCTTCATATAAATCAGCTTTTGACATAATAACTTTTGCATCATTTTCAGCTTCTACAAGTAGCGTTTTTATTTTTGCATCCCATTTTGCTTCAAGCTCTGTTGTCTTTGCTTGAGCTTCGCCTAGTTTTTTTCTTGCAGTATTTAACCTTTCTTCTTGGTCTTGAATATTTTTCTCAAAAATTGCATTATCAATTCTCATTTCTTTATATGTATATCTTCCAAGTAAAAGTCCAGCAACACTTATTCCAAATTTTTTTAATCTATCATTAATTTTATATTGTGCTTCAAGAACTGCTTTTTCTCTTTTGTACGGATTATAAAATTCAGATGTTGATAAACTTCCAAGAGATTTTTTAAGCTCATTTATCGTTGCAGTTTTTATTCTCTGCATCCATAAATCACCTGATACTCCAATTTGAGTTAGCAAATTATACGCACCTTGTTCTTTACTTATATTTTCACTTTCATTTATAAATTGATATAAAACATAAATATCAGCAAAAATACTACTACCATCTACTGTTTGAACTTCCAAAACTCCTTCAGTAGTTTTACTTTCTTTATCATTATTTGTTAAGTACAGAGTTTGAATAACAGATGGAACTTTGTAAATTTTAGAATAAAAAGGAATATTCCAAACAAGCCCCGCATCTAAAATCTTTTTTTGTACACCTTGCTTTGGGCCAAAATTAATTTGCCTTAGTGCCACTTCACCTGGATACACGACAACACCAAAGACATACGAAAGAGTAACCACAATTATTACGATAAAACTTATAAAGATTAAAAACGGTTTAAATGATTTAAAAAAAGATAAACTCATAATATAAACTCATAATTAGAAAATTAAATAACTATATATAAGTCTACATTATTTATAATAAGTTAAACAGACAAAAAATTATTAAAGAAATAAATACTTAAAGAACTAAAAGATTTTTTCAGAACCGTTTCTTATAATACCATTAACTGTTATACATACCGTCCCTTCATCTAAAAGCTCTTTTGAACATAAAGGATAACCTTTTTACTTTAGCCAATATTGCAAATAAAAAATCATAAATCATATTTCTTCAATTTTTATTTTTACAGGATAAATCTATC
>CAKMMH010000182.1 GCA_927798255.1 uncultured bacterium
TCTTTTAGACGTTTCCACCTACAAAAGAAGGAATTCGAACATCGTTTCAATTCCTTCTTTTTTTTATAATTTAATCTTATTTTTCTTGATACTCTTTTTTGACAATATTTCTTTATACGATTTTCTTAATAATTTCTTATTAATTCTTTCTAACCCCTTCTATTATTATAGGGGAACCAAAAGCCTTTCTTAATCCTATTAAACTAAAAATATTTTCAATTAAATTACAAACTCCCTTTTTCTTTATTATTCTATAAAACACAAGTGGCAAAAAATACTCTGGAAGCTTTTTTCCTACTTTAAAATCATTCTTTAAGAACTCTTCTTTTATTTCGCTATCATTAAAAATTGTAAAAGTTCTAGTGTTCTTTTCTACTTTCTTTTTAAGTTTAAAAAGCACTTTATTTAAAATATTAAAACTTCTATAAGTTGGATAATCAATTATTACTATCTTTTTTGAAACTCTTGTAAGCTCACTTAAACATTCTTTCCATTTTTCTAAATGACAAATTTGTCTATAACAAATCACTGCGTCAAATGACCTATCAGGGTATGGAAGATTTATTAAGCTTCCAACTTCAAATTTAACTTTATTATCATCTAAATATTCCTCAACTCTTTTTTTACAGCACTCATGACTTCCATAAATTGTAATATCATACCCTTTATCTTTTATAAAAGGCATAAGTTGCCCGTGTCCTCCGCCAACATCTAAAATAGTTTTTATATCATCGTGATTTTTTAAAATTTTTAGCGTTAATTTTCCTTGCACGCCAAGGGCAAATTCACCAAATTCCCCTGAAAATCTTTTTGCATATTCGTCAGATGATGAGTGAATATCTGGCATTAAATCACTATCAAAATTATCTAAAGAATTACATTTACTGTTTATCATACTTAATTCTCTCATCTAGCAAATCATTAACACCATTAAATATGAACTTTATATCTCTATTTAAATTTGTTCCCTTACATCTCCTAAACTTTTCGTTGTTTTTATAACACTTAATTACATCATATATTTCATTTGTAGGAACTAATAATTTTTTATCCAATTTTCTTAAAAACCAAAGTGTAATAAAAAACATAAAAAGAGACATAAAAACTAACCCCCAAGCTCCTGCCATACTGATTTGCGAAGCTTCCTTTTTTAGTCTTGAAATTTCATCTCTATTTATTTGAAACAAATAATCAATTGCAAATCTTAATTCTTTTCTTGATGATATATCATTTTCAAAAGCTTTTCGATAACTTCTATTAATTATTCCAAGCGCAATTTTTTCATCTTCATTTGTTATATTATTTTTAGCATCGTTTAGAGCAATTTTAAAAGCTTGTAAATCTCTTTTAGTGGTCCCCTCATTTTCTATAACACTTAATGTTGTTAACATATTTTCAGCAGCTTCAATAGATGAAATATTATTTTGAACAATCAAATCTATTGCAGGTAGTATTCTTATAAATAACCAAATAGTACAAAATGAAACCACTAGATTCATTGTTATTAATGTAACTGCGCAAATTTTTATAGTATGAGATAATTTCATTTAACCCTTTATCTAAAATAAAAATACACGAAAAATTTTAACTAAATTCTTTCATAAATTTTGAAATAGCCTCTTCTGTTGAAACAATAATAAGACTATCATTTTCCTGTAAATTATCAGTTGGAATAGGTATTAAAATTTTAGAGCTTGTCCCCTTTCTTATTGCAGCAACAATTATTCCAAATTTTTTTGGAAGTGCAAGTTCTATTAAATTTTTTCCAGCCAAATTTTTTGTAACTTTAATTTCAGTTAAATGTAAATCATTTCCGTAGTTAGCGTCATTTATAATGTTTGCATATAAAACTCTATGTGCAAACCTTCTTCCAAACTCATCTTCAGGGTTTATTACTTGATGTGCTCCAACAAGTTTTAAAATCCTTTCATGAGTTTTATCGTTAGCTCGAGAAATAACAAGTGGTACACCCATTTGCCTTAAAAGTGCTGTACAAATTATGGAGCTTTCCTTTGACTCATCACCTATTGCACAAATTGCAATATCTCTTTTTTGAGGTTCAAATTTGGAAAGCTCTGCCTCATCTGTAATGTCCATGACTACGGCTTCTGCCACAAACTCACTAGCTTCCTCGACAAGCGTTCGTCTTTTATCAATCGCGAGTACCTCTACACCCTTCTCTGAAAGTGATTTTGCAAGACTCATTCCAAAGTGTCCTAATCCAATTATTAAAATTTGTTTTGCCATAATAAACTTTTTCCTTTTTTATTAATTTAAACTTATTTTTACAGGTGGGTATGAAGATTTTTCTAATTCTCTTTTTCCACCTAATGTCATAAGGAGTGTTAGAGGCCCGACTCTTCCTACAAACATAGTAAAAATAATTATAACTTTTCCTATTTCATCTAAATTTGGAGTTACATTTAGAGAAAGCCCCGTTGTTCCTAAAGCAGAAATTGTTTCAAATAATAGTACTTTTGTATTTTGAGGTTGTGTTGCAAGAAGCATAAAAAAAACAAACAAGGCAAATGTTAAAAATAACATAAATATTGTTATCGCCTTATAAACTGCTTCTTTTCTAATTTCTCGCTCTCCTATTATTATATTTCTTTTGTTTCTTACTGTTGCAAAGAAAGTTAAAATTAAAACTGCAAAAGTTGTGGTTTTAACGCCACCTGCGATTCCCCCAGGAGTGCCACCTATAAACATAAAAATTAAAATTATGATATAAAGTGAATCTTTCAGCTTTAAAATATCTATTGATGAAAAACCACCAGTTCTTGAGGCTGCTGACATAAACCAAGCGTTATTAAATTTTTCAGATATGGATAAATCTGAAAGAATATTGTTCCATTCAAAAAACAAAAAGCAAAATGTCCCAAAAATTAATAATGATAAAGTGGTAACTATTGAAATTTGAGATTGAACTTTAATTTTTTTACCTTGAAAAAATTTAGGAAGAAGTAAACAAGTGGCAGGAGAAAGAGATCCTAAAATAATTAAGGTTGAAACTGTGTATAATATTAAAGGAGAATTTTTAAAAGCTTCTAAGCTATTTTGTTCAAGAGAGAACCCAGCGTTACAAAAAGCTGAAATTGAGGTAAATATTCCTTTAAATATACTAACGCTTACGTTTTCACCATTAAGGTAAAAGGCTAATGTTAAAAGGAGTGCACCAATAAATTCAGCAATAAATGTAACTTCACCTATACAAATTAAAGCTTTTTTAACCTCACCTAAATCATCTGTTAAGTCGCTAGTTATTATTCTTTCGTGTTTTAAACTAATTTTCCCAATATTATAAAGAACGATACTAGCAAGAACCATTATACCTAATCCTCCAAGTTGGATAAGGATAAGAATTATGATTTGCCCCAAAGAAGAAAAATGCTCACCTATATTAATTGTTGTAAGCCCTGTGACGCAAGCTGCGCTAACTGCAGTAAAGAACGCATCAATAGGAGAAACTTTATCATAATGAGAAAATGGGAAACTAAGAAGAATTGTTCCTACAAAAGAAATAAATATAAAATACATCACAAGCATTTTTGCTGGGTGATTTAGAAAAAGATCTAAACTTGACTCTTTGTTTTCGTAAAAATTCTTTTTAAAGTTTTTAAGTGAGAACTGCTTAAAATCGATTAATAAAAAATATAGAGATATAAAAATTGTGCCAAAAGTTAACGCCAAGAATGGACTTGATGATATAGCGTCAAACTTATACCAAGTGACGAAAACACATAAAATAAGTATAAATATTTTAAAAAATAACCTAAAAGCCATAGGTTATATTATAGTATGCATTATTAATTTCAACAACATAAGTTATTAAAATCAGCA
>CAKMMH010000183.1 GCA_927798255.1 uncultured bacterium
CAAGGCATTTTAAAGTACGCGAGCGATAGTGTACTTATGTACAGTGAGTGAAGCGTACTTTAAAATAACGCAGCATTTTTCGATGCCACGCCCTTTTTTATAGTGAAAAATTATCTCCAAGATAATATCTTTGCGCTTTTTTACTTGTAGCAATTTGTTGAGGGGAACCTTCTTCTAAAATTTGACCGTCTACAAGGATATACGCTCTATCACAAATTCCTAAAGTTTCTCTAACATTATGGTCTGTAATTAATACGCCGATGCCTTTTTTACATAATGTTTTTATTATTTCTTGAATATCTGCAATAGCAAGTGGGTCGATTCCAGCAAATGGCTCATCAAGTAATATAAAATGAGGAGATTTTGTGAGAGTTCATGCAATTTCCACACGTCTTCGTTCACCACCTGAAAGTGAAGAAGCGAGGTTGTTCTCAAGATGACTTACACCAAACTCTGATAGTAATTCATACATTCTATCTTTTCTTGCTTTTTGTGAAGGAAAAGGAATAGTCTCTAAAATCGACATTAAATTTTCACTAACAGATAATTTTCTAAAAATTGAAGCTTCTTGAGGTAAATATCCTAATCCTTTGTGCGCTCTTAAATACATTGGATCTTTTGTTATGTCTTCATTGTTTAAGTACACATTTCCAGAATCTGGACCAATTAATCCTACACACATGTAGAAACTTGTTGTTTTGCCAGCACCATTTGGACCTAAAAGTCCAACAACCTCACCACCATTAACATTTATTGAGACTTTGTTAACAACTTTTCTATTATTATATATTTTTACCAAATTAATCGCTTGTAACGTATGCATGTGGGTAATTTTATAAAAAATTAAGAAAAATCACAAGGTTGATAAATAAAAACTTTTAGAAACTAAACCACATTTTATTGCATCAAATAATTGTAACTTAAGAACTATTTTTTATTACAAGGAATAATTATGGCAAATTTTTATGAGCAAAATTTTAAAGTTCTTAATGAAAAATTTCCTTACATTGCAAATAATATTAATGATATCAATAATTTTGATGAGATAGAAATTAAAGATACTGAGGAAGGAAAAGTTTTATACTATAAAGGAGCTTGCCTTGATAATGCATATAAACCAGATGCAGCTGCAAAAAAATGGGTTGATACTCAAAATATAGATTTTTCAAATAATAAAAATATTATAATTTTTGGATTTGGTTCTGGTTATCACATAATTGAATGTATTAAAAGAAATGTAAATTCAAAAATAAGTGTGATTATTTCAAATTATTCCTTGTTTAAAAAAGCTCTTGAAATTCAAGATTTAACTGATGCAATAAATAAAATAACAAATATTATTTCAATAGATTGTAATAACTTTGAAAAATATTTTGAAGGAGATTCGGAGTTCCTTATTCGTCCTCAAGAACAAATTTTTTGTTACGATGCATTAAATAAAATAAAAACTGCTTACTTCTCTAAAAAAGGTTTTTCGGCATTATCTCCAAAAATTGGAATTTTAGGTCCGATGCAAGGAGGTACGCTTCCTATGCTTGTATATGTTGCGAATGCTCTTTCAAATTTAAATCAAAAATTTAGATGCTTAGATATGGAGCCTTTTAATAATGGTTATAACTATATGTCTAAATTCGTAAAAGATAATTATGCAAAAGGCGTCCTTGATAGAAATTATTTAGAAATGGTTTCACAAATAGTTGTGGAGTCTATAAGAGAAAAACCAATTGATATTCTAATTTGTTTGGCGCAGGCTCCAATAACACCAACTGCTCTTGCTAATCTTCGTAAAATGGGAGTTGTTACTGTATTGTGGTTTGTTGAAGATTATTTAAGATTTACTTATTGGAAACAAATGGCACCTTTTTATGATTTTATTTTCACCATTCAAACAGGTGAATGTATTGATGCAATTAAAAAAGCAGGTTGTCAAAACGTATATTATCTTCCTGTTGCTTGTGATGAGAAAATTCATGTTAAACAAAATTTAAGTAAAGAAGATATTAAAAGATGGGGATCTCCAATTTCGTTCTTTGGGGCAGGATATCATAACCGTCAACAATTTTTTGCTTCTATGTGTGAGCTTCCTTTTAAAATCTGGGGAACGGAATGGCCGACATGTAAACCATTTGACAGAATGGTTCAAGAAGGGGGGCGAAGGTTAACTCCTCAAGAATATACAAAAGTATTTAACGCAACAACTATTAATATTAATCTTCACTCATCAACAGAATGTGATGGAGTGGATCCAAGCGGAGATTTTGTAAACCCAAGAACTGTTGAGCTTGCAAGCAGTAAAGCATTTCAACTTGTAGATAAGAGAAAGCTTCTTCCTGATATGTTTAAAGAAGGAGAAGAAATAATCACATTTTCAAATAGAGATGAACTATTAGAAAAAATTGATTATTACTTAACTCACGAAGATGACAGACAGAAAGTAATTGAAAAGTCATACAAACGTGCTATGAAAGACCATACATACACTTCAAGAATTAGAGAAATGTTATCTTATATTTATAGCCAAAAATATGAATATCTTAAAAACAGATTTGAAAATAGTGCTTGGCAAAAAATGATAAGACGCGCAAAACCTTACAAAGAACTTGAACAACGTGTACTTGTTGCATACAAGCGAGGTGAGGAAGCAACTCTAGATGCTCTTGTTTCTGATATTGTTACAGGAAATGGTAATTTAACAGAAACTGAGCAAAAGTTATTATTCTTGCACCACATAAAATCTCAAATTATAAGAATGTCTAAAGATGATGTAAAAAAGGAGATGGCATAAAAGTTTATGAAAAAAAGATTTGAAAATAAAACAAATATTCTTCTTGTAAATATCACTCGTTTAGGTGATATGATTCAATCAACTCCAACAATTATTGGTTTAAAACAAGAAAATCCAAATGCTAAAATAACAGTACTTGTTGAGAAACAATTTGAATCAATTTGTTATTCAATTCCAGAAATTGATGAGGTGATTCCTATTGATTTAGGAATGACTGTGCGTTCAATATCAAGAGAGGGAGACGGAATAATTGATGCATATGAATATGTTGATGAATTAGTTGAAAAATTAAAATCTAAAAATTTTGATTATTGTTTAAATATGTCATCATCAGCTTATACGGCACTTTTATTAAGTCTTGTAGATGTTAAGAGAAGAGGAGGGTGGACTGCTGATTCTGAGGGATATAGACTTATTGAATCTGATTGGGCAAAACTTTTTGCAACAGCAGTGTTCCATCAAAATAGAAAATATAGTCCATTTAATCTTGTAGACATTTTTAGATGTGCAGGTGATGTTGAGAAGCATCCTAATTACTTAAAAGTTGCAGTTTCTGATGAAGCAAGGGAATATTGTAAAAAATTTATTCAAGACGCAAAGTTTACAAACACTGGGCCTCTTCTCGTTGTTCAAGCAGGCGCAAGCCAAGCAAAAAGGCAATGGGCGCCAAGTAATTTTATAAAATGTGTCAGGAAATTAGTAAAAGAAAATAATGTTAGAGTGGTACTTAGTGGTACTAAAAAGGAACTTTCAATTATTGAACCAATTAAAGAAGGATGTGATAGCGACAACGTTGTAATCGCAGCTGGAAAAACAAATATTCCTCAACTTGCAGCATTATTAGAGATGTCAGATCTCCTATTAACAGGTGACACAGGAACAATGCATATGAGTATTGCAGTTGGAACGCCAGTTGTATCAATGTTCTTAGCTTCTGCGTTTGGATTTGAAACAGGGCCATATAGTGACGGAAATATTGTACTTCAACCAAAT
>CAKMMH010000184.1 GCA_927798255.1 uncultured bacterium
CAAGTTATACATGCACAAATTGTCCTGATGGTAAAGTTTCAGATGGTACTAAGTGTGTTGAATGTATTAATAATGAAAACTGTTCAGAGGATAAACCAATTTGTGATAAAACAAATAACACTTGTACAAGTTGTCCTAATTTTAAAGTTTACAATGGTAAAGAGTGCGTAGAATGTGTAACTGATACAAATTGCGCAAATAAGCCACAGCCAAATTGCAAATCACCTAAAGCAAATTGTATAGGAGTAACAAGTACTCCTTACTGTAACATTACTAGTTATACTTGTGTAGAGTGTTTAGTCGATAGTAATTGTCCAACTGATAAACCAATTTGTAACAACAATCAAACTTGTGAAGCTTGCCCTGATAATCAAGTTTATGATGGCAAAAAGTGCGTTGATTGTATAAGCGATGAAAACTGTAAAGATGATAAGCCAGTTTGCGATACATCAAGTAACACTTGCAAAACATGTCCTGATAATAAAGTTTACAATAAAGAAACAAATACATGTGAAGTTTGCTATGTAGAAAATAATAATGTTGTAGGTTGCGATAAAGGCCAAGCTTGCATCGACAACACTTGCCAAGATGTTTATGATTGTAGCAAGGAAAATAATGTTGTTACATTAACTGTAAACGGCAATAAAACAACATCAAAAGACATTTGTAGTGACAGTAAGAAAACAACTTATGAATGTAGTGAAGATAAGAAATCAGTTCAAGAGACTAAGACAGACTGTAAGTTTGGTTGCAATGAAGATGGTATTAACTGTAACGAAAATGAATGTTCAGAAAATAACACCACAAATTGTACAGAAACAAAACCTTACTGTGATATAGCAACTTCAGCTTGTGTTGTATGCTTAAATAATGATCATTGTAAGAAAACTTCTGATAAAAATACTGAAACTGAAAATAAAAATGGTATTTGTGATGAAACAACTCATACTTGCGTTCAGTGTACTAAAGACGAAGAATGTCCAGGAACTATGAAGTGTGAAGAAAAAACTTGTGTTGATTCACAAAAGCCAATTATTCCTATCTTTAACTGTGTTCAAGATAACTATAATGGAACTTATACTGCATACTTTGGTTATGAAAATCCAAATGAAGGCACAATAAGCATCCCTGCTTGCTCAAAACAAGAAGGTATAATTAACACTATTAATGATTTAACAGAAGACTTCTGTGAACAAAAAGATGAATTTGAAGTAGGAAGATCTAATGGAAGCTTCTATATCATATTTAATAAAGACCAAGAAGTTATATGGACTTTACAAAATACAAGTAAAGAAGCTCAAACTGTCAAAGCAAATGCATCATCAACCAAATGTCTTATCGTTGAGCCTACGTTCCAATGTATAGATAAGAATGATAATGGTACGTTTAAAGCTCACTTTGGATACAATAATAAAAATGAATTCAATATTAGCATACCTCTTGGAAAAGCTAATAGTTTATCATTAGGGGAACAATTCCAATATCAACCTATTGAATTTATCCCTGGAAATATTGAGGGTGCATTTAATGTTGATTTTGCTAAGAGTGTAACTTGGACGTTAAATGGAAAAGAAGTAAAAGTTACTTCTCGTTCAAATCCATGCACAGAAGTAAATTGTACACAAGCTGTGATTACAAATGAAAAAACTTCTCTTCATGGTGATGAATTCGTGAAAATGTTAAAAGCTCAATCAGAACTTTTATTGAAGGAAGAACATCCTTATGAACAAATAAGAAATATTAAAAGCTCAGTTAAGAGAAGATTAAATAGAGCTAACAAGACTAATGCATTAATCAAATCATTAGTTATGAAGCTTCCAGATATTATGTTTAATTGTGATAATGCAGATTTTTGTCCATTAGAAGATAATGAGCCATCATTTTTATTAATTAAACGTAAGATTAAGAAACTTCACCGTCAAGTTATAAGAACTGTTCTTCAAAGAAATATCAAAGTTAAAGAACAGAAACCTCTATTAAATAAGAGTAAGAAGTTTAGAAACGATACATTTAAGATTCTTGAAAAGATCCCTAGATTTGCAAATAATTGCGGTGATACTAACGAAGGGCAAGTATTTAAGATTTATTAAAAAACAGAAAATCTGGTATCAGATGAACCCGCGCGGTAACTGTTAACGGGAATCTGATATCAGGTAGCTTGTGCAACAAATTGCCAAAACAGTTATCAGCTTCCTGAAACTAGCCACCGCGCGGGTTTACCTGTTTCCAGATACCTATTAATATTATAAATCTATTTGCTCTAAATAATTAATCGTTTCGCTTTCTTCATTTCCCATAGGTTCATTTGGTGCGGTTCCCTTTTTAAAGTATTCTAAAAATGCTCCCGGAGTATTTTTCTCTACTTTAACCCCTGTCTTTTTATTTATCCAATAAGGAACAACATCAGGAGGAGGCATAAAATTTGGAGCCTTTTTCTTGGCTGGAATTTTAAACTCCACGCCTTGCGCTTTTGAAGCTTCTTTACTTTCTTCTATCTCTTTTTGATATTCAATATTTTCTTCATACTCTAAAAAATCTTTCATAAAATAAAGCCAAATTGGAGCAGCACTAGTGCCACCTGTTTCTTTTTTACCTATTAATTTTTTTGTATCGAATCCTGCCCAAACACCTGCTGCCCATTTAGGAGTAAAACCGACAAACCACGTATCCATAAAATCATTTGATGTACCAGTTTTTCCAGCTGCCGGGCGACCTAGTGCTTTTACTCTATAACCAGTTCCGCTATCTACCACTCCTTTCATAAGATATGACATAATAAAAGCGACATCCTCTCCTATTACTTGCCTTGTGCTATTTGCAAGTTCTTTTTGATAATCGTAAATTACATTACCATTTCTATCTTCAACTTTAGTAATAAATACTGTATCTGCCAAGATTCCCCCGGCTGGAAAAACTCCATATGCTCTTGTTAACTCTAAAAGCGAAACTTCACCACTTCCAAGAGAAAGGGATAAATTTTTTCCTAAATCGCTTTCTATACCAAGTTTTCTTGCATAACGAATTACAGACTCAACACCTATATTACTTATTATATCAACTGATACTAGATTTCTTGATTTTTGAAGTGCTTCTCTTAATGTGATAGGACCTAAAAATTTTCCATCAAAATTATTTGGAACCCAATATGAATCATTAACCCTAAATGTTCTAGGACTATCATACACTATAGACGCCGCAGTGTAATCATACGCATCAATAGCTGTTAAATACACTATTGGTTTAAACACAGAACCTGGTTGCCTTTTTGCTTGCGTTACTCTATTAAATTGAGTAGTTTGATAATTAGCGCCACCTATAAGGGAAACGACCTCCCCGGTTCTTGGATTAATTAGTACAAGCGCTCCTTCAATATCAGGAGTCTGATCTAAAATAGGTTTAAATCCCTTTTCTTCCTTAACAAAAGAAATCTCAATTATGTCCCCTTTTACTAAATCTCTTATGGGACTAACACTTTTTAGACTACCATCTGGCATTGTTTCTTTTGTTGCCCAAAGAAAATCTTTTCCATTAATAGTTAACTCTTGTTTACCTACAATAAAATTAATGTTATTTTTTGTTTTATCAACACTTAAAATCATCGCAGGAAGAATATCCCCTGGAAGCACTTCTTTTGTTAAAATATCTTTGTATTTTTCAAAATATTCTTCTTTATTTACTGACTCAATACTATCTTTTTTTCCTCTCCAACCACGTCTTTTATCAATTTCTTTTAATCCTTTT
>CAKMMH010000185.1 GCA_927798255.1 uncultured bacterium
GACATCACCAAGCTCTTACCGCAACTTTTCTTGAAAGATACACGGGGTTTATTGCGATGCTGTTTTTAGGCTTTATTTTTATGTTTTTTGTGGATTTTATAAATATTGAAACAAAAATAGCAATAACTATTTTGTTTTTAACAAGCATCATAATCACCATATTATCTCTTTCAAAATCGCTTTTAAATAAATTTTCAATTTTACCTTATTCAGATAAATTTTTACCACATTTACAGAAGATCCAAGATTCACTTCTTGTATTTAAAAATGATAAAAAACTAATTTTTCAAACATTTTTTCTTTCACTTTTGTTTCATACGGTTACTGTTATTAATACAATGGTTGCAGGATACGTTATTGGTTGGAACGATCCGTCCCCTTTAGGTTTATTCATCGTGCTTCCATTAATTTTTTTAATTAGCTGTATTCCTATTTCCCCAAATGGACTTGGAATTCAAGAAGGTGCTTTTAGCTATTTTTTAGTAAAAATTGGCGCCACGCCAGAACAAGCACTCGCAGTTGCGCTAATTTTAAGGGCAAAGGGGTATATTTTAGGAATTGTTGGTGGGGTATTTTATTTTTTAAGGAAACATTGATAAATACAAAAAGAAAGATAAAAAAATTGGAGATGAAATAGTTATGAAAAAAACAATACTAGTTACAGGCGGTGGTGGATTTGTTGGGAAAGCATTAATTAAAAAACTTATAGAAAAGGAATATAGCATTAAGTCACTCTCTAGAAAGCGCTATGCTGAACTTGAGGAACTTGGGGTTATTACTTGTCAAGGCGACCTTGGAGGAGAGTATGAACAGCTAAAAGATTACTTTAAAGATGTTTATGCCGTGTTTCATGTTGCTTCAAAAGTTGACATGTGGGGAAAATATGAAGATTTTTATAAGACAAATATTATAGGAACACAAAATATAATTCGTGCTTGCAAAGAAAATAATATTAAATATTTAATTTACACGAGCTCCCCTTCTGTAATTGCAAATGATAATGGACTAGAAAATGTAAATGAGACATTTCCATATCCTGAAAAATACGATGCTTTTTATCCTCAGACTAAAGCAGTTGCTGAAAAACTTATAGTGAAAACGGGAAAAGAAGCAAAAGAAAATTCATCTTGTCCTTTAACGATTGTGCTTCGTCCTCATTTAATTTGGGGACCTGGAGATAGGAATTTTATTCCTACAATATTAGAAAAAGCAAGAGAAGGAAAATTAAAGCAAATAGGAGATGGAGAGAATATAGTTGATTTTAGTTATATAGATGATTGTGTAGATGTTCATATTTTAGCCTTAGAAGCTTTAGAAAAAAATGAATCATTAAGTTCAAATATTTATTTTGTAACACAAGATGAACATATGAAGCTTTGGGATTTTATCAATAAAATTTTAGAAACTTTTGGCGAAAAACCAATAACAAAGAAAGTTCCGAAGGGACTTGCTCTATTTATAGCATCAATTTTAGAAATAATTTCAAAAGTTATTCCTGTAGTAAAACCTCTTTTTACACGTTTTTTAATTGTAGAAATGACGACGCATCATTATTTTGATATTACGAGTACAAAAAGAGATTTAGGATATAAGCCTAAGGTTAGTATGGAAGAAGGATTTAAAAGAATTTTATAAATTTTCTTAAAGTTGTTTTACATAGAGATCCATGTAATAAAGTCTCTTTAAGACGTAATTTCTAAACCTTTTTAACTTTTTATTGCTTTCTTGATAAGTCCCCTGAGGCCAACGATTTTGTTCTCTTATATAAGCACCTGATAAATAAATATCTTTTTCATACCCTTTAATTAATTTTAACAAATGAGACTTAGACCAATATGATTTTCTTAATACTCTATAACGGTTTTTTATTAACATTTTTATCTTATTATCATTTAATTCTAAAAGATGCCCCACAGGGCTGATTTTCATTATAAAATTTTTATTAGGTCTATTAAGATATTGATATTGTCCATTTCTTGGGAAATTATTATCTATCATAACACTTGCACCTAAGATTGCCTCTAAATCCCATGGATTATATAGAGCTTTATAAATATTTTTATATTTCTTAAAA
The DNA here is from genome assembly GCA_927798255.1 of uncultured bacterium. Taxonomy (GTDB): domain Bacteria; phylum Bdellovibrionota_C; class UBA2361; order UBA2361; family CAKMMH01; genus CAKMMH01. Next base: position 2,075 of record CAKMMH010000185.1, read on the forward strand.
GTAAAGAAAAAGTGCTTAATAGAATGAGGTTTGTAATTAAATGCATCAATACTATCTGTACATTGTAAAAAATTTATAAATAAAAATATATCAACAGAATTTTTAATATCAGCTATTTTGTAAACTAAATCTTTGTCTTTTGTATTTAATAAATTCTTATAATATAGATTTATTATTTCCCATGCACCTTTATTATATTGGAAATATCGATACTCTTGATCCATTATTTCTCTATAATCTTTCGGTTCTGGAATATCTAATTCTTTATTATTTTTAGATATAAGTTTATACCCTAACATAACACTAGGAATATTGGAAATATTAAATTCGGATTTATCCCACCAAACTTTTTTAAACATAAACTCATCAAAATTTCCATTAATATCCTTTTTAAGCCTAGCTTGTTTTTCATCGATTGGTGATGTAAGAGCATAAAGACCATAATACGTACCATTTAAAAACAGTTCTACAAATTTATACTCATTACCTAATTTAATATTAAAATCATTATTCTGAGCGCATGATTCATTCCAAAGATTCATAGCAAATACATTTCTAACTTTTTCAGATTCTACATAGGGAGAATACAAAATCCAATCATCATCTTTTCTCATTCCTAAAAGTGATATGTGATTATTACGTTTATGTTCACCGACAGAATATGTTTTAAGCGATAACTTAAAGGAAGTCTTTTCAAGAGTACTCGTATAATCTCCCCTTGCATGAATTTCACATTTTGATGAAATATTTCTCTGCTTTGCGCCTTTGTAATTATCAAATAAATTCATTTGACAATCGACAGTAGTCGTTTTCTCAATTTTATTTGGATAATTGTGTGTAATATTAATTACAGGAAGTGTTGTGATTTTTACTTTTGAGGCAAAATATTTATCCTTAGTATACGAAAACACAATGATATCTTTATTAGTTCTAATGAAATCATTATTAATCTCTTGGGGTAATAAAAATGATATTTTTAAATCTTTGTCTCTCCCTTTAAATTTTACCTTAGGATTTAAACTATCCTTTTCTCCTTTAACTATTGAATAATACCACATATTATCTTGTTTATCATATAGCAAATCATGATTATTAAAGTATAATTTATCAATTAATGACTCTTTTGAAATTTGACGTTTAGCTACGATTTCCGAATACTGGTTACTTTCTAGCTTTAATTTTTGAAGATTCGTTCCAAGAAAATCATCTAGTACTATAAAAAAGCAAATAACAATTACAATAAAAATTATTAAAAAATTTGTTAATTTAAATTTATACATATTAAATAAAACTATTATTTATATCATATTCAATTATTGATACTATTTTTACCTTCTCCATATCAAAAATTTTATCTAACATTTTTACAAACTTTAACTCTGAATATTAACTTAAATTATCAAATTTGCCAATTAAAAAACCACTACTTAATGCTGACAGATTTGTATCTATTGTCATACTTCCCTTTAAGAAGTTACATTAAACAAAAAGTTAACTTTTGCAAGATAGCTTAGCAAATAGGCTTACTAAACATGAGGACTATATATCTTGCTGCTCTACAATAGACATTTTTCATCTGTCAAATATCGCATCTATTTTGGATACATCTGTTATTAAAAAAATTAGAGAGGTGCCAAGAGTGCTAGGCATTTGAGAGTGCACAC
>CAKMMH010000186.1 GCA_927798255.1 uncultured bacterium
AGTTTATTCGGTTTTTTGAGTTTGTAAAATGTCCTTTTTCCGCTGAAGCATTACATTTCAAATCTTTACTGCGAATTTAATAAGGAAACAAAAGATGGGTATGATATGCGAAAATATTCTAAGCTTTTAGGTGATGCAATATCTTCTATAATTTCTGTTAAAGATGAATCTGATATTGACTCGTTTTTAAGTGGAATGAATATGAATTTTTCTAAAAATAAAATTAAAGGATTAGATGATTTTGAACTAATTTGTTTCTTTGTGGTAAAGTGAAAAAATATGCTAGGACTTCCAAAAAATAGTGAAATATTAAAACAACTTCCTAAAAAAAAATTTATACAAAATTTAATTTATTAAATGCTGATATATTCACTTGTTATTGCCAGCAATAGCAAAAATTTATACTTTTATGCTGTAATATTTAAGAAGCTTAATATTTGATTGACAAAAAAGGTACTATAATGTATTTATATAATAACCGTGAAAAGTAATATTTTACGGATATTGTGTAAATATGAAACTATGATACTAACATACAAAGAGTGCTTACAAACATATAAGACTGACTATGAAATTAGAAAAGCTCTTCTTAAAGGAGAACTTAGGAGGGTTAGTCGTGGATTTTACTCGAATGAACCTTATGATTCGGAGCTATCTGTTATCAGTAGAATGTATCCACATGCGGTGTTTACTATGAATAGTGCTTTTTATTATCACGGATTGACCGATGATATTCCAAGTAGCTATTATCTGATGACGGATAAAGATGCAACTAAAATTAACAACAAACTTGTTAAACAGTTTTATGATAACAATAACAGCTTGTCTTTAGGGGTAGAGAAAAAAGAATACGACGGAACGGAAATCAGCATCTTTAATCGCGAACGTATGCTCATTGAACTAATACGTAATAAAAATAAACTTTCATTTGATTATTATAAAGAAATAGTTGCTAGTTATCGAAGAATAATTAATGAGCTTGATATTCAAGCCGTTCAAGATTACGCAAAGTGGCTTCCTAAAACAAGACTTGTGATGGATACTATACAAATGGAGATTTTTTAAAGTGAATTTGCTTAAAATTATCGAAGCACTCGAAGCAAATGGTTATAAAGCAGAAGATGCAAGGGCAAGATTATGCCAAGATATTGTTCTAAAGGCAATTTCTGAAAGTTCATTATCAAAAAATGTTACAATAAAAGGTGGCGTTGTTATGAGAAGCCTTACAGGAAATATCAGACGAGCTACTCAAGATATCGATATAGATTTTATCCGTTATGGATTGTCACAAGATTTGATTGATGTGTTTATTGAAAAGCTTAATTGTTTAAAGGGAATAGTTATAACAAGGATTGGTAAAATAGAAGAATTGAATCAACAAGATTACAAAGGGAAACGCGTTTACATAAAAATTTCTGACGATAATGGGAGTGTTATTACAAGTAAAATTGATTTAGGTGTTCATAATCACATGGAGCTTGATCAAGAAGAATATTGTTTTGATATTGCATTTGATGATGAAGGGGCGTCATTGCTTATAAATACAAAGGAACAAATGTTTACAGAAAAATTAAGATCTCTTATGAAATTTGGTTCTTTTAATACTAGATATAAAGATATTTATGATATGTATTATCAATGCGAGAAACTTGATGAATCGAAATTATACCAATGCTTCCAGTCGCTTATTTTTAATGATAAAGCAATGCGTGAGAATGATACTGAGGGGCTAGTAAAAAGGATTGAAAGTATTTTCTCCGATAAAATTTATAAGCAAAGAGTTGATAAGAGTGATAAACGATGGCTTGATGACGATATAGAAGTCATTTTTTCAAAAATTGTTGAATATTTAAAGGGAATTAAAAGCGTTTAGCTGTTTATGTTAAATTTATTTTCTGTTGTGAGATAAATTATGCTAGGACTTCCTAAAAATAGTGAAATATTAAAACAACTTCCTAAAAAAAAGATTTATACAAAATTTAATTTATTAAATGCTGATAGGGTTAAATTTGATAATGACATTTCAAAGCTTTATATCGTTCATGAATTATCATCAGAAACTATAAATATTAAAGTTGGAGAGAAAATTAGTAGTATTTATGTTCTTTTGGTTGAATTAAAAAGTAAAAATTTTAATGAAAAGAATATAAAGTTAATTGCAAAAATGATTCCGCAAACTTTAGTATTTATTCTACGTTTTGAAGGGCAAGAAGCTTTAGCTGTTTTTTATGAAGGACGACTTTTTAAATCAGATTGGGCTAAAATTGATGAATTAACTTTAACGATATCAGGATTAAATTTTGATGTAGTCTTTGAAAATTTTGTTAAACAGATAGGAGAAATAGTAGTTAAGGATTGTGAAACGTTGTCTTTGCAATTAGCAATTAACGAAACAAGACAAAAGATTGTTAAGGAAATTGAAAAGCTAAATAAAAAAATTGCCACTCAAAAACAGCCTCATAAAAAGTTTGCCTTAATGGAAGAGTTAGGAAAGTTAAAGAAAGAGCTAAGCAAAGTCTAAATTAAAAAAACATAATATAATAAATAGGAATATATATAATTTTATTAACTTGTTTAACGATTCGTTCGTTTGAAACGACAAATGCTTTTTTGATATGATAATTTTTATTTGATACAAAATTATTTAACGCACTGTGAATAGTGTAATCTTTGCCAGATTTTACTTTTATTGGAACAGATGTGAGATCTTCATAATCATCAATTAAAAAATCTACTTCTCCTTTACTTCGATTATCGTAGTAAAATAATTTATGACCATGCGAAAAAAGTTCTTGCGCGATAGCACTCTCATACACAGAACCTAAATTTATTCCAGTGTCGTCTTTTAAAACTGCTTGGGCGTTAGTTTGATATAATATACTTGTAAGAAGTCCGACATCATTAAGATAAAGTTTTAAAAGATTTTTTCCAACTGATTGTGAAAGGGGAAACACAGGATTTGAAATAGCATTTACATCTAGTGATATTCCAGCTGAAATTAGGTACTCAAATTCATCTTGATAAGCAGAGAATTTTTTACCTTTTGTATTTTCAATATTTTGAAACACAACTCTTTTTTTCTTATTCTCAAGATTTGATGGTATCATTTCATAAATACGGCGAATTTTAAGCTTTTTATTATTGTCATTTTCATATTTTGATGCGTCGGATAAATAAAAATCTTTTATATCATTATGAATTTTTCTTACATTAAAAATATTTGAATCGTTAATAAATGAATTTACTGCATCTGGAAGTCCACCAATTAATAAATATTTTTTAAATAGGTTAAGTATTTTTTCGTGTAAAGCAGAATCTAGACTTTCTTTTGCAAGAAAATTTTCGCGTATTTTATTAATTGCAAAATCATTAAAATCATTCGCAAGTAGAAATTCTTCAAAATCAAGTGGAAACATATGCTTAATATGAACACTTCCTATAGGAATAGATGTCGTCTTTTTTAGTGTAACACCAAGGAGGGAACCACTAGCGATGTAGGTAAATTTATTATCTTGATTTAAAAATTTTAATAAGGTTAGCATTTGAGGATATGCTTGAATCTCATCAAGAAATATGAGAGTGTCTTTTTTATTTCCCATTATAATAATAAGACGAAAAATTCTACTTTTCGATATATATTATATGTTAAAAATCCCACTTTTTAATAAATTTTTATACTATTTTAGTTTCGGAAAATGATGGATGCTAAGATTATGT
>CAKMMH010000187.1 GCA_927798255.1 uncultured bacterium
TTTTATGACTTTTCAATACTTTTTCGATGTGAAAATTATGACTTTTCAATAAAATTAAGATTTTTATAATTTCTTTATTGTATAGCAAGTAAATAAATGAGAAAAATATAATTATAATTTTTTTTAACATTTCCTTTTTATGAACGATAAAAATCAAATAAAAATGCAAACAAAAATTCCTGATAAAATTTTAGTAAGAGGTGCTAAAGTTCATAACCTTAAAAATATTGATGTCGATATTCCTTTAAATAAAATTGTCGGTATCGCAGGAGTGTCAGGTTCTGGTAAATCTTCTCTTGCACTAGGCGTCCTTTATGCAGAAGGTTCTAGAAGATATCTAGAGTCTCTTTCAACTTACACAAGAAGACGAATGACACAAGCTTCTAAAGCAGATGTCGATGAAGTAAAATATGTTCCAGCATCCTTGGCACTTCATCAAAGACCAGCAGTGCCTAACATTAGATCTACATTTGGCACAGGTACAGAACTTTTAAATTCTTTAAGATTAATGTTTTCAAGACTTGCAAGTCATATGTGCCCAAATGGCCATTACGTAGAACCATCTTTAAATGTCGCAGCCGAAAAAGAATTAATTTGCCCTAAGTGTAAAGTTAGCTTTTATCCTCCTAGTGCTGAAGAACTCGCTTTTAACTCAAGTGGAGCTTGCCCAAAATGCGATGGAGTCGGAACAATAAGAACAGTAGATGAGTCAACTCTCGTTCCAGATGAAACTTTAACTATCGATGAAGGAGCCGTTCTTCCTTGGCAAACTTTAATGTGGTCTCTTATGAAAGATATCGCAAGAGAACTAGGAGTTAGAACTGATGTGCCGTTTAATAAACTAACTAAAAAAGAACGAGAAATAGTTTTTAGATGCGCCCCTAAAAAACACCATATGATTTACCAAAATCAAACAAATGGTGCATCAGGTGAAATGGATTTTACATATTTTAACGCTATTTATACTGTCGAAAATGCTCTATCAAAAGTTAAAGATGAAAAAGGCATGAAACGCGTTGAAAAGTTTTTAAAAGAAAGTGTTTGTGATGAATGCCATGGAACAAGACTTTCAAAAAAAGCAAGAAGTCCAAAATTAAGAGGAATAACACTAGATGAAGTTTGTAAAATGACACTAATTGATGCATTAGATTGGGTAAAAGGGGTTTCGCAATCATTACCAAAAGAAATGCGTCCTATGGCAAATGCAATTTGTGAGTCGTTTTTTGATGTGGCAAAAAGACTTTTAGATTTAGGTTTAGGATATTTAACACTAGATAGAGCATCATGTACTCTTTCAACTGGAGAACGCCAAAGAATGGAGCTTGCAAGAGCTGTTAGAAATATGACAACAGGCGTTATGTATGTTCTTGATGAACCATCTATTGGACTTCATCCTCATAATATTAAAGGATTAAATTCTGTAATACATGATCTTGTAAAAGATGGAAATACTGTGATTTTAGTAGATCATGATACACAAATTTTAAAAGAAGCTAATTGGTTAATTGAACTTGGCCCATCTTCTGGGGCAAATGGTGGAAAGATTATAAATGAAGGAACAATTAGTGATACAATAAAAAATCCAAAATCAAAAATTGCACCATTTTTAAGTAAAAAAGAAAACTTGATTGTTAGACCTAAACTTAAAGAAGATATTTTTAAAAAAGGTGAAATTTTTTTATCAACTAAAAAAATTCATACAGTAAAACCTCTAAAGGTAAAATTTCCTAAAGGTAGATTTACAGTTGTTACAGGAGTGTCAGGTTCTGGAAAAACAACGCTAATATTAGAAAGTTTAATACCAGCCCTTAGTAGTAAACTTGAAGGGAAAAAACTTCCATCACATATAAATGAAATTAGAGCAGATGGAATAAAACAAATAAAACTTATTGATGCTACACCAATAGGAATTAATGTTCGCTCAACGGTCGCAACTTATGCAAATGTACATGATGAACTTAGAAAAGTTTTTGCAAAAACTAATGATGCAAAAACTTTAGGTTATAAAGCTGGAGAGTTTTCTTATAATACTGGAAATTTAAGATGCAAAGAATGTGATGGTACAGGAAGCATAAGCCTTGATGTACAATTTTTACCAGATGTCGATATTGAGTGTCCAAGTTGTAAAGGGTCAAGATATTCAAAAGAAGCTTTAAAAATAAATTATATAACAAAAGAAAACAAAACTTACACATTACCTCAAATTATGGCAATGGATATAAACAACGCGCTTACTGCTTTAAATGAAATTAATTCAGTAAAACAAAGACTAAAAGTTTTAAATGATTTAGGACTTGGATATTTAACATTAGGTGAGGCTACTCCAAATTTATCTGGTGGTGAAGCACAAAGATTAAAATTAGCAACAGAAATGGGACGAAAGCAAGAAGATACGATTTTTGTTTTTGATGAACCAACAATTGGGCTTCATCCATTAGCTGTAAAATCACTTTTAAATGTTTGTGAGAAGCTTATATCAAACGGTGCAACATTAATTGTAATAGAGCATGATTTAGATGTAATAAGAAATGCTGATTATATAATTGATATGGGACCAGAAGGAGGTGATAGTGGAGGAGAAATCGTTTTCGAAGGAGAGCCTTCAAAGATTTGTAAATGTAAAAAAAGTTATACAGGAAGATATTTATAAGAGGGGAATAATTGTTTTAGAAAATTTAAAAAAGTCTTTTATGAATAATTTGATTCTATATAGATGAACATGAAAATATATATAAAATTTTATAATTTTTTTGGAAAAACGAACAAAGTCGTGTAAATTTTGATATAATTGAATATTCTAAAAAGGGATTTTTATTTAAGTTATTTTTTTCAGATGTCGGACTTTTGACATCCATGTTTTCTGATGGTGTGCAAATAAAAATTTTAAATAAAGAAATTGATGTAAATTTTGGTGCTATGTTTGAAAATATAGTTGCACAAGAATTAAAAGCACATGGCTTTGATTTATATTATTGTAATAGTAAGAAAAATGGTGAAGTTGATTTTATAATAGAACAAAATGGAGAGGTTGTTTTAATAGAAGTTAAATCTGGTAAAAATTATAATAGACATATCGCACTAGCTAGTTCCTGTGTATAAATAGCGATTTTTAAAATTCGCTGATGACATAAGAGATTAAATTTGACAAAGATTTTTATTGTTTAAGTTACGATTTTTTAAATTACAAAGAAATTTCTATAAAAAAATAACAGAAATGAAAATCTTATCCTGTAAAAATAAAAATTGAAGAAGAATTATTTATGATTTTTTAATTGCAATATTGGCTAAAATAAAAAGATTGTAAGCTATAACATTTCTTTTAACTGCTTTTGTAAATCCTATCAGCATCCTATCTCTTATCAAGCTTAACCTAAACATTCTTTTTAACTTTGAAATTATCGCTTCAATTCCCGCTCAAAAACATCTAAGCTTTTTTATTACCTTTTTATCAGATGTAGAATTTGCATTTTTCCCTTTGCTAAAGGTAAATTCTATATTTTCTTTCTTTAATGCATTAACATTATCTTCCCAAATAATAACAACCATCAAATGCCATTTGCTTAGGTGACTTTAAATAAAAATTCTTATGCCTTTCAAGAACACTTGGTACAATCTGTGAATCACATGGATTTCCTTTATGAATCTTTACATCTAGTACTAAGCGAGAAGCTCCTCTGCTGTAATCGTACTTTTATGTCCAAATTG
>CAKMMH010000188.1 GCA_927798255.1 uncultured bacterium
AAAAATCTAAAAAAATCAGACTCTATCATTTTGAAAACAAAATATAACGAAAATTTCTTTAGAGAACTTTCAAAGATTATAAAAATTGAAAATGAAATCTTAATTATTGATGATTCAAAAGACTTTTTTGAATGCGAAATAAAAACTCAAAATACATCAAATCAAGATTTAGAAAAAATTTCTAACTTACTTTCAAATATGCATCTTCCAATTTATGAAATTTATGCAAAAGAAAATACATTAGATAATATTTTTAAAGAGGTAATAAAATAAACATGGATAAACTTAAAAACTTTTCAAGTATCTATAAAAAAGAATTAAAACAGCTATTCTCTTCATCAATAGCCTATATTTTCATTCTTTGCTTCCTTGCAGTAAATCTTTTTGCATTCTTTTGGATTGAAAGCTTTTTTGCAAGAAATATTGCTGACATCAAACCACTTTTTGAATGGTTCCCAATCACTTTAATTTTCTTAGTATCAGCTCTTACTATGAAAATGTGGAGTGAAGAAAAAAAGCAAGAAACTATAGATGTACTTTTTAGTCTTCCAAAAAATAGATTAGATTTTGTACTTGCAAAATTTTTTGCGTGTTTAACACTTGTTTCTCTTTCTCTTTTAATGACAATTGGCATACCAATTATCGTCTCAACACTTGGAAATTTAGATTTCGGCCCAGTAATTGGCGCATATATCGCCTCAATATTCTTAGCATCATTTTATATCTCATTAGGCTTGTATGTAAGCGCGAAAACTGACAATCAAATAGTAAGTCTTATAACTTCCATTCTAATTCTTTCTATTTTTTATATTATAGGCGCTAATTATTTTACAGCATTGTTTAATAACAATACCGCGGATATCTTAAGATTAATAGGAAGTGGTTCAAGATTTGAATCAATCATAAGAGGCATGCTTGATATAAGAGATATTTATTATTATTTATCTTTAACAATAATATTTTTAGCTCTTAATCTTTACACTTTAAAAAGTTTATCTTGGGATAAAAAAAATCAAAGTCACCTTAAAACTAATAAAATATTTTTCTTAATACTTGCAAATATTTTCTTATTAAATTTTACATTAAATTACATAAATTTCTTAAGAATTGATTTAACAAAAGATAATAGATATTCTATTTCAAATGCGACAAAAGATTTAATGACTTCCCTTGAAGAACCACTTACAATTAAAGGTTATTTTAGTAAAAAAACTCATCCTCTTTTATCCCCTCTTGTTCCACAATTAAAGGATTTAATAAAAGAATACAAAATTAGGGGGAAAGGTAAAATTGATATAAGTTTTATTGACCCTAAAGATGACCCAGAGGAAGAAAAACTAATAGGAAGTAAATATGGTATTAGGCCTATTCCTTTTCAAGTTGCTGATAAGTATGAAGCGTCCCTTGTAAATTCTTATTTTGATATTTTGATTGAATATGGTGATAAATTTGAAAAACTTAATTTCCAAGATTTGATTGAAATTAAAGTTAAAGATGAAACAAATATTGAAGTGCTTTTAAAAAATCCAGAATATGATATCACACGTTCTATCAAAAAAGTGCTTTTTGAATTTAAAGATATAAATACGCTATTAGCAGAACTTGATAACCCTATTACATTTAACGCGTATATTTCATCTGACGCTTTACTTCCAGATACATTAAAAGTTGTCAAAAAAGATTTAAATGATATTTTAGAAGATTTTAAAGAAAAAGCTCCTGAAAAATTTTCATTTAATTTTATCGAACCTACAAAAGAAATAGCAAAAGAGCTTTATGAAAAATACGGATTTCAGCCTATGGTTGGAAGTTTGCTAGATAAAAATGCATTTTATTTTTATATGTTAATTAGCAATAGTAATAATGAAACTTATCAAGTAATACTTCCAAATGATTTCCAAAAATCAAGCCTTGAACAAAGTGTTGAAAATACACTAAAACGATTTCAAAAAGGTTATATAAAGACAGTTGGCGTAAGCTCTCCTAAAACTGATTATAATTTTAATATGCGAACATATCAAAGAGGAGGAAAATCTTATCAAACCCTTCTTCAAAAACTTCAAGAAACATACAAAACAAGAGTTGTAGACCTAGAACAAGGAATCATTCCAGAAGAAGTTGATGTGCTTTTAATTAACGCGCCAAGTAATTTTAATGAAAAAGCAGTATATGCAGTAGATCAATTTTTAATGAAGGGAGGAGCAGTGATTTTTAACACAGCAACTCATCAGACCACAAGAACACAAGATAGTATAAAGATTACTGATCCGAACTCTGGATTTGAAGATTGGTTTAAAAACTATGGCATAACTTTTTCAAAAGAACTTGTGCTTGATGAAAATAATGAAAATTACCCAGTTCCTGTAAAACGAGATATCGGAGGACTTATTGTACAAGAGTTAAAAATGATTCCATACCCTATGTATGTTGATGTAAGAGAGTATAATAGTGAAGCTGGAATTATGGGTGGAATTTCACAAGTAACTTTAAATTTTACAAATGAAATTCAAATTGATAATGAAAAGAATAAAAATAGAACTGTAACTCCTCTTTTATATAGCTCAAAAAAATCTTGGAAACTAGATACTAATGAACTTGAGCCAAACTTTACATTCTTTCCTAAATTAGGGTTTAGACAAACTGATAAAAAAGGTCCTTTTACTTTAGCATATATAATTGAAGGATCATTTGATTCTTATTTTACGGATAAAGAAAACCCATTCTCAAAAGCAGCAAATAGCAAAAATAATGCAAAAGATAGTGAAAATAAGGAAGAAAAAGAAGAAAAGAAAAATGGTGATATTGTCTCTTTTGTAACGCACTCACCTTCTTCATCAAAAATTATTATTTTTGCATCAAATGAGTTTGTAGAAGATAGCACACTTAGAGTTTCAGCTAGCACAGGCTCTAGTCGTTATATGAATTCTTTAAAACTTATTGAAAATACGATTGATTGGTCATTAGAAGATAAAACTCTTCTTTCAATTCGTGGAAAAACTAATTTTTCAGAAACTCTAAACCCTTTAACTAAAGATCAGAAGAAGTTTTATGAAATTTTAAACTATTTAATTGCAAGCTTACTTTTACTTGTATGTTATGTAATTTGCAGAGTAAAAAGAAAAGCTAATTTAAAAAAATTATGTACGTTAGTTAATGGTAATTAAATTTAATAATAAAAATCTTAAAATGGAGAATTAAAAATGAATTTAGAAAAATTTTTAAAGATGACTTTAGCGTTTCAATTATTATTATTAATTGTACTTACATATCCTACAAAAAGTAGCAAAAGTGATATTTCAAGTTTAACAGAACTAAAAAAACAAAATATTTCTAAAATATTATTAAATGAAAATGATAAAACTTTAGAGCTAACAAAGCAAAGTGATATTTGGTTTTTAAAAGATAAATTTAATTTCCCTGCTAATCAAGATAAAGTAGCAAGGATTCTTGACAGTATTTTTACTAATCAAAAATTACAAAAAGTAGGGCAAAGTAATAATGCTTTAGTAAAATACAAATTAGCAGATAATAACTATCAAGAAAAAATTACTGTTTATGATAATGCTAAGGAAGAGAGCTTTTTATTTGGCGACACTCCTGAATTTAAGAAAATATATATAAGAAATCAAAAATCAAATGATAGCTATGTAATTAATTTATCTAAATTCGATTTAGGAGTTGATATTAACTCGTGGTATCAAA
>CAKMMH010000189.1 GCA_927798255.1 uncultured bacterium
TATTTTTATCCCATTTAATCGATGGATATATTTGAAGATCTTCTTGTCTTGCAATTTCAAAAAGATTTTTTGCATTGTTAGTTACATATACATACATCTCGTATCCTGTACATTGGGAAAGCAATTTTGCTCTTTTTTGCATAAATCTCAAAGCTTTATTTAAGTTAATTTGCTGAGTATAGTATGCAGCAAAAATGATTCCTGCACTATAAGTTATAATTTTATTAATATCATCTAAATTTATGTGTCTCGTCTTAATGACCCAATCACAGTAAAAAAAACTCGACCACATCGAATACAAATTTACATCAATATCCTGCGGATTAATAGAGGAATTATTTATGTAATAATCCAGCATATCTTTGAATTCTGGTATTTCTTGGATATAACTACTACTTAGTTTTTTTCCAATATCAGTATTTATTGCGCTAACTATTTGATTTCTTTTAATAGACCCTTGACCTGGCACAAGTATAATTTTTGATGCTGTCATAGTACTTCCTTCTTTGTTTTTTTATTATTGTATTATAATAAATAGTCTATTGATTCAATAATGAATTTAAATTGATACCTAGCCATTAATGCGAAGTCAAAAAAGTCGAAATACTTTTCTATACTTCCGTCTCTAAATATCTGCATTTAATCAAAAATTATTACATTCTTAAAACCTTCGTAATAACAGATACTTTTCCTTTCTTGTAATAAATCTTGCAAATATTAATCTATACAGAAATAAACATTGGTATCGCTTAAATTAGAATAAAAAAGAGCGGTCAATAATATAACCACTCTTTAGAATAATTTTATTTTAAGACTAAGTAGCCTCAGCACTACGGAATAGTAAGACTAATCAAAATTGAATTTTAATTCATATGGACGTCTGTCTTCTCTTTGCTTATACTTTCCAAAATTATCTCTGATTAGTCGATTTATCTCTAAATCAATTGATTCAGACTTGTAATCATTAAGCCTATTGCCATCAATTAATTGTACTACCAAGGGATTAATCAAAATTTTACGATGCGGGATGTATGGCTTATCAGAATGCTCGCTTTTTTCAGCTAATTTAATTTGCTTATCAAAACATGCCCGTTCAATAATTGCTAAATCTTGCAAATCCCACTCTTTTAATTTTCCATTTTTAAGCAAATCTTCGTAAGTTATAATAATTGCTTCTAAATCTGTAATTTTATAGCTTGATAAGCCGTATAAATCTGATCTATGGGTTATTCCCCGTTTTGTCCTATGATCGCTCTCAGGGTCTAAAAATACGGTTTGTGGGTGTGCTGACTCATAATATTCTTTAGTAGTGCCTAATTTTAATCCACGATAACGATCTATAGCACAAAATTTCTGTTTTGTGTTTAAGAAGGTGTTCGTCATAATTGAATACAGATGTGTAGTCTCTTCAATCCGCTTATTGTAACCCACATCTTTTTGCGTTTTAGATTCAGGTCTAAAGGTAAAAGTATAGCCAATTAATTTTCTTCCTCGAATTCCCTTAGAATAATTCTTAGTAATTCGAAAATTCATAAAGTACGGCGCTAAATACTCTGCTGTCGGATTGAGTATTTTTTGGTCAATACTTCCGGGACGATAGCTCTTAGGCACATCAAGGGCATTCCTAAATTCCTCTAAAGTAAAGGTCTTTTTGCCTACCGTGCGCCATTGTTTTAAATACATAAACAGCTTCTTTGAATATGATGTATGAAGACGGGTTGCTTGTTCTAGGGCAAATCTAGTCCATTGTGATAAATTATTGAAATATTTTGTTGCCTGCGGTGAAACTCTAATCCAAGCATTGTAATCAGTGTCAATGTAAGACTGACTAAAGATATTAACGTTCATATATATCTTTTTGTCTCCATCTTCTTGTTCCAAGCTGGCCTGGATAGTCATGAATTTCTTCAACGTATCATTCGATTTTTTGATAAACTCGTCATTTGTTATATGTTTTCTAAAATACATTAATTCTTTTACTTTAGAAATTGGAATTTTGATTAGATTATCTTTTTGATCTAGGACCTGAGAATCAATGATATTCCACCAGTCAATATCAAAGGGCGTCCACTTTTTGGAAAAATTAGGAAATCCTTTTACTAGCAGATCATTATCCATCTTGACGATGGTACTCAATTTCTTATTTTGATCTTCGTCACTAATTTCAATGAGATTAAGTTCTTCAGACATCACAAACCATCCTAATTATCTTTTTTATTAATTATAAAAGAAACACCATATCAATGCAATTTGGTGTTCTAAATAAAGAAGATAATTTTTGTTTTCCCTTTTGGGTGTCCTTTATTGGGTATTTTCACTATATTTTGTATTTAAGATAAACGTGGTCATCTATATATAGTGTTTTTAACCTTAAATAAGTTATCCACTCCCTTTTGGGTGTTCCTTATTACTTTAAGGCAAAATTTATACTCCCTTTTTGGTGTTTCTTTTAACTTTAAAAAGTTATCCACTCCCTTTTGGGTGTTATAAACCTCCCCTTTTGGTGTTTAATAAATCTCCCCTTTTGGTGTTCCTTTTAGTGTTTTTACTCCCTTTTGGGTGTTCCTTATTCCCTTTTGGGTGTTCCTTTCTCCCTTTTGGGTGTTCCTTATATAGCGCGAATCCAGATGGCTCAAGGGCTCACGAATGCGCTAAAGGTAATTAAAGGTAATTAAAGGGTTATATATAAAGGTATATTAGTATTAAAGGTATTAAAGGAATGTCATTTTCAAAGAAAAAAACAAATCTAGAACATAAATTGTTCAAAACTTGAATTATTGTAATTAAGTATTAATTTCTTTACCCCTAAAAAAGAGACTAAGAAGCTACATTTTTGAAAGTTATCTACTTCTTAATCTCAAAACATCTATGGTTTATTTATACTTGCAATAATTTCAGCATCAGATTTTTCTTTTTGAGGATCATTTGAATAACAAAAACTACGTCTAGGATCGACGCCCAATTCTTCAAATAATGCAAGTCTGTTTAATTTAGTTTTATCTGAATTAAATGGTGATCGTTGTTTCCCCACTGGATTCATTATTGTACCGTAGCAATAAATTTTAGTCGGATCTTCTGAATCGGATCGGCTTAAAGAGGAGTTTAAACATGCAAGTTGAGTTTTATCATAGCTATTTGTATTTGGAACTTGAGTGGGAACTGCACTATTAAGAGTTTGAGCAAATTGCTTCATCAATTGCCCCATATTTAGCTTGTAGGCAATTCCAAAGTATTTTCTGATAGATTTAATATCATCAAGTAGACCATTACTATGAGCTTCTACTACATAATTGTCTTGGATATTGTTGTATTTCATAAATTCCAATTGAACCAATGCATATGGATTAACTTTTTTTATTGGACCTACAAATAGTTTAACGAGAACGACATATTTAATATTTTTATAGACAAAAATAAAACTAGAAATGGCTCACCCCTTAGCTTCCATATCAGTTCTTAATAACTTAAGGTGATCTAAATTACCCATTTATTTTCCTCTCTTTCGTAATCAGTTGAATAATTTAATTTATTCTATTACAGCTAATTATAAAAATTTTGTGTAAAATTCAAAATCCATTTCTTCTACTAGAGTTTTGATTATAGTTTCATTTTAAATTACGGAGTAAAAAATTTTAAACCAGCATATCGTACTTTTTATAATAAATAAAAAGCCCCAAAATGGGGCTTC
>CAKMMH010000190.1 GCA_927798255.1 uncultured bacterium
GTTGTAAGTGTAGGTTTAAATAAATACAAGGTGATTTTTCAAAAGTTAAATCTTCATGATGATATTAAAATTATAGCACAAAGTTTTGCAAAATTTTTAGAGAAAAATATTATTAAGTATCCTAAAAATTGGTTTAATTTTTATAGGTATTTTGATTAATTAAAAAACTCTAATTCTTCTTTAAACTCATTTAATATTTTTAGAGCTCGCATTGAAATATCTTCTCGTCTTTTTAGTTTTCCTACCTTGTTTTTCTTTGCTTCCATATTTAGCTCAACATAATCAGGCATAAGTCCAAAGTTTACATTCATAGGTTGAAAGTTTTTAGCGTTTTCTTCACTTGAAATATAATTTATAAGAGAGCCAATTGCTGTTTCTAGTGGAAAACTTTTTAATGGTTTATTAGTTAAAAAATTAAATGCATTAAAACTTGCTACAACTCCTCCTGCAATTGCCTCAACATAACCTTCAGTTCCTGTAATTTGTCCTGCAAAAAATATATTAGGTTTCTTTTTTAATTGCATATAGTGATTTAAAAGAAGAGGGGAATTCATAAATGTATTTCTATGTACAGAACCAAGACGTACAAACTCTGCATTTTCAAAGGCCTTAATCTTTTTAAAAATTCTTTGTTGCTCTCCATAAGTCATTCTTGTTTGCATTCCAACAAGCGATAACATAGAGCCATCAAGATTATCTTTTCTTAGTTGCATTACGGCATAAGGTTTCATTCCAGTTTTTGGATCTGTTAACCCTACTGGTTTACAAGGTCCAAACCTTAAAGCGTTTTCTCCTCTTTTTGCCATATCCTCTATTGGCATACAGCCTTCAAACTCATGTAAGTTTTCATCAACATCATGATGAGGAACAAGCTTTTCTGCGCTATTAATATCATTTACAAATTCAATATATTCTTCCTTTGTAAAAGGAATATTTATATAATCATCTCCATTTCCTTTATCATATCTAGATTGCCTGAAAGTGTAATCATAATTTATAGAATCAGCTGTAACTATCGGGCTTATAGCATCATAGAAACTTAAATATTTTTCATTAATTAGATTCATTATGCTTTTTGAAAAACTTTCACTAGTAAGAGGTCCTGTTGCTATAATAATAGGCGTGTCGTCTGAAACTTCAGGTATAGTTTCAATTTCTTTTGTAATAAAATTTATATTTTTATTATTTCTTACTTGATTATCTAAATATATTGAAAATTTTTCTCTATCTACTGCAAGCGCTCCACCTGCTGGCACTTGATTAACATCAGCACTTTGTATAACAAATGAATTAAGCGCTCTAAGTTCTTCTTTTAAAAGTCCTACGGCATTTGAAAGGCTTGCTCCTCTTAGCGAATTTGAACAAACTAGCTCTGCACACTTATCTGTTGTGTGTGCTTTTGTCATTTTTTCTGGTCTCATTTCATAAAGGTCAACTTTCACGTCGTTTTTGGAAAGATTTAACGCTGCTTCTGTACCAGCAAGACCTGCACCTATTATAATTGCTTTTAACTTATTCATATTATTTTACTTTTAAAAGATACATAGTATTAAGTTTTATATAATTTAGACGATTTTTTTACAAAATCAAAGGGAATTGGTTTATTATAATATATTTAAGCGGATTAATTTTTTAGTTTTTAAGGTTGTTATGAAATTAAATAAGGAAAATTCCCTTGAATTTATAGATATTTATAATCTTGAAGATAATATTAATGATGATAGTGATGATGACAATGAAATTAATAAGACAACTTTAGTTTTCTCAGATATAAATATTTCAGATGATATAAAAAAACAGTTTTCAAATATCAGTATTCAAAATTCACCAATAAGAATAGCTCTTGGAGGTGAAATAAATATGGTTCTAACACGAATAATGGACAGAATGCCATCACGGGAAGTAGAGTGTATAATAAAAATGTTTTACGATTCGTATAATCTTACAGAGGTTGCGAATTATTTTAAAATTTCAGTGCCTCGTGCACATCAATTAAGAAGTCAAGCTATAAAGAAACTTAAGAAAAGTCGTGGGTTAAAGCGATATTTGCTGATGTAAAATATTTTTGATTTTTCTTGTATAGTGCACTTTTAGTTACGGTTTTTCTATTGTTTTCGCTAATATTTCTCTAAATAAGGATTGAGATTCAATATGAATACTCGAAACTTTTTCAACTTGCTTGATGATCTCGATATGGAAATTAAGCAAGCATTTATTTCTCTTCATATCGTTTCGTTTTGGATTCTGTAGAAGGAGACGAGCAAGAAGAGTTAGATATTCTTTCAAGAAGATTCTTCTCAATTTCCAAGTTTTGCCAACTATTGGAATAGCTTCTGGATCTTTATATTTCCACTATGGAGGAATTGGTTGCGAGCATAAACACGTCCGAAATGGGAAATTTTCCTTTGAGAGAACTTGTCGATATGAAGGTTCGTCTCAAGGCTGATGCAAGGAGAAATAACCTTGAAAAGGATGCTGCAAAAATGTTTTTGTAAAAGGCAAAAATGGTTTTAAGCTACTTGTTTATTCGACGCAACTCGATAAAGGATATCTGTGTTGAACTTGAGAATATGTATGCATAGCAATTGCAATATATTGATCATTTCTTGATTTTCAAGGAGCGCTCTTTTTCTTTCATTAAACTTTTAATTATTCCCTATATATGCTACCATAACCTACGTCTAATTATTTGTTTTTATTTATAATATTTATTTTGTTTTTAACATTTTTTATATGAATGAACTAAATCCTAAAAAATCGTTTTTTAGAAAGTTTTTTAATTTAAAAAATAGGGAAAAGGAACAAAAAGAACTTGATCCTAAAAAGCTAATTTATAAAAGACTTTTTACATATCTAAAACCTTACAAAGGACTTTTTATAACTGGTATGGTTGCGATGATAATATATGGAGCAACAGATGGGGTGTTGCCATATATCATAAAACTTGTTCTAGATGAAGTTTTTGCAAGTAAAAATAAAGATTTTCTTTTTTGGCTTCCGATAGTTTTGATAATATTTGCCTTATTTAGAGGGGCTGCAGATTTCTTACACAAATATTTAATGTCAAAAACAGGGTATAATATTATTAGAGATTTAAGAGGTGAGGTTAATGATAAACTTTTAGAGTTTTCTCCAGGATATTTTGTCGTAAATAAATCAGGTGATATCTTAAGTAGAATTACAAGTGATGTAACACTTCTTAGAACTCTTCTTACAGATTCTCTTTCTTCATTTTTAGGTGATACGGTAAGATTAATTGCTCTTATGATTGCAGCAATATCTCTTGACCCTTTTCTTGGCGTAATTGCATCTATTGGTTTTCCTTTGGCAGTTTTTCCAGTATATAAAATAGGTAGAAATGTAAGAAAACACAGTAAAAAAGGACAAGATGGAGTCGGTGCGTTAACTTCAATGTTAACAGAAAGTATCCTTGGAAATAAAGTTATAAAGATTTTTAGTAGAGAAGATTTTGAAAAAGAAAGATTTAAAGAAAATAATGATAGAGTAAATAAAGAATTCATAAAATCAGAACAGAAAAAAGCTTTAACAAGTCCACTAAATGAAGCCTTAGCTTGTATCGCTGCAGCAGGGGTTATCTGGTATGGAGGTAATAGTGTTATCAATGATTTAAAAAGCCAAGGTGAGTTTATCGC
>CAKMMH010000191.1 GCA_927798255.1 uncultured bacterium
CAAATCTTTTATAAAATGCTCTAAGCAATAACATTAATGTTGTTAATCTTTGTTGTCCATCTATTATTTCTAATTTATTTGATTCATTTCTAAAAGTTACAATTGGACCTAAGAAATACTCGTCATTTTCCTGATCAAAACAAGTATAATCATCACTTGGGAATGCAAAAGAAAAAATATCATCCCATAAAGTTAAACATTCATCATCTCCCCAAGCATAAGGTCTTTGATAATCGGGAATAATAAAATCTGATTTCTTATCAGAAAAAAGTTGAAATATTGTTTGTTGATCAATATTTAATTTAGACATACATCACTCCAATCTTTTATTAGTAATAACTTCTTAATGAGTTGAAAACATTTTTTATTCTACCTTACTTTTCTTATCTTTACTACATTAATTTTTAATTTCGTAAAAAATTTAAAAAAACTTCCTTTTTTTTTGGAAAAAACATTCATTAGAGCATTTTCAAATATATCTTCATACTAACTAAGAACATCAAACCTTATCAAATCAAAACAATTCATATTAATTTCAAAATTACCATCTTGCTTTCTCCCAAAAATATACTAGAATTGGGAGAAAGACAAAAATTTGGGAGAAAAACATTGAGAGATTTTGACTACTTACAATTTAAAGATAGAACTTGGGATAATGAAATATTATCTTTAATAGCAAAAATTCATGAATTTAAAGCTACACTCAATTTATATGAAAATCAAAAGCCTGTTGAGTTAGAAAAGCTCGTTCAAATTGCAAAAATTCAAAGCACAGAGGCTTCAAATAAAATTGAAGGAATTGCAACAACAAATATAAGATTAAGAAAACTTTTTTTAGATAAAACATCTCCTGTTAATAGAGCAGAAGAAGAAATTCTAGGTTATAAAAATGTACTTTCTACCATTCATGATAATTATAAATTCATTCCTTTAAATATTAATTACATATTACAACTTCATAAAGAATTACTAAAATTCACAACTCTTGAATATGGTGGAAAATTTAAATCCGTTGAAAATAGCATAACTAAAACCTCTGAAAATGGAAAAACAGAAGTCCTATTTACCCCCCTAAAACCATTTGAAACTGAAAATGCAATGAAGCAAATTTGTGATAGTTATAATAAGGCAATAAAATTTGAAATCGTTGATTCACTTATTCTTATTCCATGTTTCATATTAGATTTTCTTTGCATTCATCCTTTCTTAGATGGCAATGGAAGAATGAGCAGACTTTTAACTCTTCTTTTATTATACCAAAGTGACTATTTAATTGGACGATATATAAGTATAGAAAAAGCAATTTCAGACACTAAAGAAAATTATTATCAAGCATTAAGTGATGCAAATAAAAGATGGCATGATGGGAAAAACGATCCTAAACCATTCATAAAATACCTTTTAAGCATAATTTTTAAATGTTACAAAGATTTTGAAGAAAAAGTAATGATTACAAATAAAGTTATTGGAGTAAAAAGTAGCTCTTATGATATCGTAAAAAATTATGCTTCAAAAGCCCTTGGTAAATTTTCTAAGCAAGACGCTCTTTATGCTTGCCCTACACTTGGAAGCTCATCAGTAGAAGCCGCACTTAAAAAACTAACTGAGGAAAAATTCCTTCTTCGCCTTGGTTCAGGAAGAAATACTTTATATGTAAGGAATAATAAAAATTAAAATAAAAATTCTTCTTACACTTTAGTTGACATTAATATGATATATCTATCTTCATCATATATTTATCAACCACCAAAATGCTTTCCTATTTGTTTCCTAATTTCAAGCCTTTCTCCCAAATCCACTCTTCTTTTGGGAGAAACTAAAACATATTGGGAGAAAAAATCTGCATATAAACTAGACGTATCTGCATATAAACTATATATTTATATGTAGATACACTTCACAAATCTTTAAAAAAATTACAAACTGCCTTATTTTCTCCCTTTTAAAAAATACAAATTACAATAATATCAAATAGATAACTTATAAACAACTTAAGCACAACGAAATTTCCAAATTAACATCTTATTATTGTTAAATATTTTTCGACAATCTGCGCTTTTATGTGATTTTTAGCAATGAAGATACTGCGTATTTACGGAGTTTTTAATACAAGTTACTTTGCGTATTTTAGTTATAAATCCTCCCTTTTATTTTTACATTCTTTAAGAAAGATTTTGTTTGAGAATGATAGCCTCTAATCCTTTAAACAATTAATAGGAACAATATATATTCCATCATCTCGACGATAAAGTGGACCTGTTGCTGTAAGTACCATCATAAATGAAGGCTCTTGTTCGTTACTTTTAGTTTTAATTTTATTTTTTAAACGATTAAGCGATGCTACACCATCATTTATAAGCTTTTCACCACCTAGCTTAATTTCAATAGCCCCCCATTTACCATCTTCGAGATGAATAACTGCGTCGCATTCAAGACCAGTATTATCCCTATAATGCCTCACTTCACCTCCTAAACCCGACGTGTAAATTTTTAAATCCCTAACTGCCAAATCTTCAAAAAATAATCCAAAAGTTTCAAGGTCAGCCATAAGATCATTTGGAGAAATATTTAAAGCACGACATGCAATAGATGTATCAACAAAATGTCTTGTTGGTGTCGATCTAATTGAAGTTTTAGAACGTATATTTGGATTCCAAGCTTCAATATCATCAATAATAAATAAATCTTTTAAGGCTTCTAAATATTCATTAAATGTTTTTATATCAAAAGAACGTTCACTACCTTGCCTTACATCTTCTACAATATTACTTAATGAAGCTTCTGATGAAATATTTCTTGCATAACTTCTAATCACCTGTTTTAAAATTTCAGGTTTTTTATTACGAAATTGTTCATTGTCACAATCTTCAAATACAAACAAACTATTGTAATAATTACGTGTTACATCTATAGCAACATCTTTATTTGCGATAACTGATATTGGCCAGCCACCTCTACAACACAAAAAAGCAATATCTTGCAGCTTAGAATCATCATTTGCATCATAACTAATATTACTTTCATTATTAAAAAGTTTCTTAATAGATACTATCCCTCTAGATTCTTTAGATTCAAACAAGGACATCGTACGCATTTTTATAGGAGTAATTCTTCCTGCTCCTGAATGATGAATTTTAGTTTTCTCTGCTGGAGTAGAACTTCCTGTAAGAATAAAACTTCCGAATTGATAATTTTCATCAAGATTTTCTTTTACATAATTCCAAATCTCAGGAACAGTTTGCCACTCATCTATTAGGCGAGGACGCTCGCCAACAAGAACTTGCTTAGGACTCATCTTTGCAATAGAAATTGTCTGATTATTATTAAGTTTAATATTGCTTTTTTGAAAACGCATACACGTTGTCGTTTTACCACAAAACTTAGGTCCCATAACTAACACTGCACCAGACGAATTTAATGCTCTTTCAATTTCAATCTCTGTATATCTAGTATAGTACATCGCAAAATCTCCAAACTATTTATCTAATATTTACAACAATATACAACGCATTCCCATAATTTTCAACATATCACTCCCATAATTTTCAGTCTACGATTCCCATGATTTTCAATTTTATTATAACATATTGTTTTTACATCATTTCTAAGGTTTTCAAAATAGAAAATTAAAGACATTAT